>CAKTKF010000215.1 GCA_934569215.1 uncultured Oscillospiraceae bacterium | reverse complement strand
TACTTCCAGATCGCCCCCTGCTTCCGGGACGAGGACGCCCGTGCCGACCGCACCCCCGGCGAATTCTATCAGCTGGATATGGAAATGGCCTTCGCCAGCCAGGCGGACGTGCTGAGCGTGCTGGAGGACGTGCTGGTACCCGTGTTCCACAAGTTCGGCAAGTACAAGCGGGTCTCCGCTGCCCCCTTCCGCCACATTCCTTATAATGAAGCCATGGAGCGCTACGGCTCCGACAAGCCCGACCTGCGTATCGACCTGGAAATCCAGGACATCACCGCTGAGGTGCAGGGCTGCGGCTTCACCCCCTTCGAGGGCGCGACCGTCAAGGCCGTGGCCGTGGACAACTTCACCCAGGCGAGAAAGTGGATCGACAAGCTCCTGGCCGACGTGGAAGTCCAGACCGGCAGCAAGGCCTGCTGGTTGAAGGTGGACGAAAACGGAAATCTCACCGGCGGCGTTTCCAAGTTCCTTGCCGATTGCAAGGATGCCCTGACCGCCAAGCTGAATCTGAAACCCGGCAGCTTCGTCTGCATGGCGGCGGGCAAGAAGGCCGTCGCCCAGAAGACCGCCGGTGTCATCCGCACCATGCTGGGCAGACGCGTTCCCGGCCATTTTGACGAGGAGCAGTACGCCCTGTGCTGGATCGTGGATTTCCCCATGTACGAGATCGGCGAAGAGTCCGGCGCTCTGGAATTCTGCCACAACCCCTTCTCCATGCCCCAGGGCGGCCTGAAGGCGCTGGAGGATGCCGAGGGCGATATGGACAAGCTGCTGGCCATCAAGGCCGACCAGTATGACCTGGTGGTCAACGGCTACGAATCCGCCTCCGGCGCCGTGCGGAACCATGACCCGGAGATTATGGTCAAGGCTTTCGAGATGGTGGGGCTGGGCGAGGCCGACGTCAAGGCCAAGTTCCCCGCCATGTACAACGCCTTCACCTACGGCGCGCCCCCGCACGCGGGCGCCGCTCCCGGTGTTGACCGTCTCATTATGCTGCTCACCGGTGAAGAGTCCATCCGGGAGGTCATCACCTTCCCCATGAACAAGAACGCCCAGGATCTGATGATGGGCGCGCCCACCACCGTGGACAAGAGCCAGCTGGACACCGTTCACATCGCGGTGCTGGAAGAAGAGTAAATGACATTGCTGCGCCCCACCGTGGTTTCCCGGCGGGGCGCGTATTCTTACAAATTTTTTTCATTTCTGCAACCAAGCAGCAAATTTGTCGAGTATTATATTGATAGGAAGGAGTGACGCACGTGGAAGACGAACAGATCGTCACACTGTACTGGGATCGGGATGAGACCGCCATTCAGGAGACCCAGACCAAATATGACCGCTACCTGACCAAAATCGCCTGCAATATCCTCGCAGACATGGAGGACAGCCGGGAGAGCGTCAACGATACATACCTCGCCGCCTGGAATTCCATGCCGCCCCAGCGGCCGTCGGTGCTTTCCGCGTATCTTGCCAAGCTTACCCGGCGCATTTCCATCGACCGCTTCCGCTACCGCACCCGGGACAAGCGGCGGGATTCCCAATACGCCCTGTCCCTGTCCGAGCTGGACGACTGCGTGTCCGGGGGCAACACCACCGAGGAGATCATCAACGTCAAGCTGCTGGCCGACACCATCGGCATTTATCTGCGGCTGCAAAGTGAGGAAGCCCGGAACGCCTTCATCGGGCGGTACTATTTTCTCGACTCCCTGAAAGAGGTCGCGGCCTACTGCGGCATGTCGGAAAGCAAATGCAAAAGCCTGCTCTACCGCACCCGGGTGGGGCTGAAGGAATACCTGGAAAAGGAGGGCTTCAGCATATGACTTCCGAAAAGCTTCATGACGCGCTGAATCTGCTTCCCGCCGATCTGGTCGCCGAAACGGACGCCCTGCGCACCCAGCCGAAGAAGCATCAGGTGCATTGGCAGCGCTGGGCGGCAATGGCTGCTTGTCTCGCGGTAGTGCTGCTGGCGGGCACCATGTTCTCCTATTTCTTCGGCCACATGGGTTCCTCCAAGACCGCCGCGGCCGTAGATAAAGCCCCGATGTCCATTGCCGAAGCGGCCGCCCAGAAGAACGCCGCCCCCAATTTCGATGCCATTGAGGAAGCCGCTCCTGCGGACGGCGGTCACACCCACGCCCCCGCGGGCGAACCCGAAACCACCGGCGGCACGGAGGACGGTTACTGTGGGAACACCTCCGCCACCGTAACGCTGGACGGAAGCGCCTACACGCTCTCCGGCAGCGACGCCGTTACGCTGACGGCCATTCTGGAAAATCTGGACTATAACAGCGACGACATTTGCAGCTGTTCCGCGGGGTTTACGGTGGAGACCGAGATCGGCACCGAATACGAAGTGAACCTGACGGAATACTTCGCCCGCTGCGACGCCGGACAGGCGGCGCTGACCCAAAAGCAGGCGGACGCCATCCGGGAGATCGTCGAGCGGCTGGGAGAATAATCCCGAAATATTTCGTTCTTTATGTTTAACCTCCGGAAATCCCGGCAATAATCAGCCTCGGAGGTGCTTAACAAATGAGCGACAACAAACATGCCGGCCGCGGCGGAAAGGGCTACTACATAGCCCTGATCCTGTGCGCAGCCGCCATCGGGATCACCAGCTATGTATACTATCGAAACGCCAACCGCGTGGAGGAAGTCTCCATTCAGGAATCCGTGGGGGAAGACATCCTCGTAGGAACCATGGAAGCCGAGGACGTCCCGGCGCTGGCTACCCAGCCCCAGACTCAGTCCACGACCCCCGCCACCCAGGGCACAACCCCTGCTCCCACCGCAAAGAAGCCGTTTAAGACCACGTCTCCGGTTTCCGGTGAGGAGATCTCCGCCTATTCCATGGAGGCGCTGAGCTACAATGAGACCACCCGGGACTGGCGCGTCCACAACGGCGTGGACATCGCCGCGGATGCGGGGACGGAGGTCTGCGCCGCCGCGGACGGCGAGGTTTACACCGTCTACGAAGACGACTCCATGGGCTACACCGTGGTCATCCGCCACGACGGCGGCTACCTCACCCGGTATGCCAGCCTGAGCCAGGACATCCCGGTGAAGTCCGGGGACACGGTAAGCGCCGGGCAGGTCATCGGCTACGTGGGCGACACCGCTCTGGTGGAGACCACCCTGGGCAGCCACATTCATTTCAGCGTCACCCATCAGGACGAGCCCATGAACCCGGCGGATTTCCTCGCGCTGGGCGAATAAAACCCTTCTTCCTCTTTGAAGCAAACGAGCCGCCGGATAACCGGCGGCTC
>CAKTKF010000214.1 GCA_934569215.1 uncultured Oscillospiraceae bacterium | reverse complement strand
TTCCGCCATCCCGGGGATTATGCCAGGCTTCTGGCGCATCTGGGGAAGAAAAGCGACGAAATCTGGGAGGAATCGGAACGGCGCACCTTCAACGCCTATTTCCACTATTTCCGGGACGCGTTCAGCGCCCTGCAGGTGCCGCCGGAGGAAGTGCTTCCCGAGGAGGCGCTGCTGCTGTGGCTGGATCTTTACCCGTTTCAGGATCTGGGGCAGCTGTCCACGGCGGAACTGAAAAAGAGCGTCGCCGCTCTGCGGGAGGACATGGTCGCCAACACAAAGAAGCAGGAGGCCGTCAAGGTGCAGACCAAGGCGGAGGATACCTCCAAGGCGTCTCTCTTGGAGCGGTTTATTTCCGCAAGCCCCGACCATCTGAACGTGGCCTTTGTCCACCAGATGAACCCGTCCAACAGCACCTGGGTGCTGGGTCATGAGGAGGGGAAGGAGCATTTGCAGAAGGTATTTGGCGGCCGGGTCACCCTGCGCAGCTACTTTGACGCCGCCAACCCGGAGCTGGCAGAGCCGATCATCGAGCAGGCGGTGGCCGACGGCGCGCAGGTGGTGTTCATCACCGCCCCTCCCTTGAGCCGTGCCACGCTGAAGGCCGCGGTAAAATATCCCAAGGTGCGCTTCCTCAACTGTTCCGTGGATCAGGCCTATTCCAGCATCCGCACCTATTACGGGCGGATCTATGAGGCAAAGTTTATCACCGGCGCCATCGCCGGCGCCATGGCCCAGAACAACCGCATCGGCTATATTGCGTCTTACCCGATCTTCGGCGTCCCCGCTTCCATCAACGCCTTTGCTCTGGGAGCGCAGATGACCAATCCCCGGGCGCAGATCGAGCTGCGGTGGTCGTGCGTCAAGGGAACGCCCCAGGCCGATCTGCTGGCGGACGGCATTCGGGTGGTATCCAACCGGGACGCGCCAACCCAGGCGAAAATGTATCTGGACTTCTGCAATTACGGCACCTACCTGATGAACGACCGGGGCGATCTGATTCCTCTGGGAACGCCCATCTGGGTCTGGGGCAAGTTCTATGAATTTGTCATCCGCAGTATTTTTGCCGGTGGCTGGAAGCGGGACAAGGGCGAGTCCACCGCCCTGAACTACTGGCTGGGCATGGACAGCGGCGTCATCGGCATCCGACTGTCCGAAAAGCTGCCGGAGGGCGTGCATCAGTTCGCGGAAATTCTGAAAAAGGGATTGGAGGACGGCGTTCTCGACCCCTTCCGGCGGCGTATCACCGCCCAGGACGGTACGGTGAAGTCCGACGGGACACGGGGGTTCGCCCCGGAGGAGCTGCTGCACATGGACTGGCTGTGCGACAACATCGTAGGCTCCATCCCCACCTTTGACCAGATCTTGCCGATCTCCCAGCAGATGGTGCGGGAGCTGGGTATTTACCGAGACAAAATTCCCACAGAGAAGGAGGGAAAGCCCCGTGAAGATTTTGACCGTATCCGATGAGGAATGCGCCGCATTCTGGGACAATTATGTCCCCGGGCGGCTGAAGGAGTATGACCTGATCCTCTCCTGCGGCGACCTGAACGCACGGTATCTGAGCTTTCTCGTCACCATGGCGCGGTGTCCGCTGCTGTACGTCCACGGGAACCATGATATCAACTACCGCCAGGTCCCCCCGGAGGGCTGCGACTGCATCGACGACCACATCGTGACCTACAACGGGGTGCGCATTCTGGGTCTGGGCGGGTGCCGCAAGTACCATCCCGGCCCCCACCAGTACACCGACGACCAGATGCGCCGCCGCATCCGGAAACTCCAGTGGAAGCTCAAGCGCATGGGGGGCGTGGACATCGTGGTGACCCACGCGCCGCCCTACGGCCTGGGCGACGGGGACGACCCGGCGCACTGGGGGTTCGAATCCCTGGTGGAGTTGCTGGATACATACCACCCAAAGTATCTTGTCCACGGGCATGTGCATATGCGCTACGGCGCACGGGATCGGGTGCGGGATTACAACGGCACGACCCTCATCAACGCCACCGAACGCTACACCTTTGAAATCCCCGACCGGCCGGTGGACGGAAAGCAGCTGGGGCAGGTGATCTACAAGACCCGCCAGAGACGGGACGACCCCCTGGATAGGCGCTGAGGGCAGATTCAGATAGGAAGTGATTCTATGTTTACCGGTTTCACCCCGGAGACCATTGATTTTCTCTGGGGCATCCGCATGAACAACAACCGGGACTGGTTCCTGGAGCATAAAAAACAATACGTCGATACCCTGTACGAGCCGATGAAGGCGCTGGGAAAAGACCTGTTCGCACCCTTCATGGAGGTTCCGGGGACAATTTTGAAGGTCAGCCGCATTTACCGGGACGCCCGGCTGCACCATCCCGACCCCTACAAGGAAAGTCTGTGGCTCTGCATCCGGCAGGACGTGGAGTGGTGGGCGGAAAATCCCTGCCTGTTCTTTGAGATTGCTCCGGAGGGCGTGAGCTACGGCTTTACCCTCTGGCACCCCAGGACGGCGGCGATGGAGGAATTCCGGAAGTATATTTCAGCCTATCCCGACGAATTTTTGCAGCTGATCGCCCGGACGGAAGCGGCGGTGGGACAACCCATCACGGCGCAGCTGTATAAGCGTCCCAAGGAGACGAGTAACCCCGCTCTTGCGCCTTACTTTGCCTGGAAGGGCGGCATCGAGTGTATCCGCCATAAGGACGTGGGGGACGAGATGTTCGGCGCGGAGCTGGAAAACGAAGTGGCGGACTTCTTCGCCAAGCTTACGCCCCTGTATACGTATTTCACCCGCTTTGGAGCGTAAAACGGCGTTTTAGACAAAATTTTGAGGTGGAATTTATGAAGGTTTACTATATGAACGGCGCGGGCAACGACTTTATGGTCATCGACGCCCGGGGGAGGACGCCGGATTACCCGGCGCTGGCGCGGAAATGCTGCGCGATCACGGGGGCGGATGGGTTCATGGCCACGGACGTCTCTGATAAGGCGGATTTCCGGCTGCATTTCTACAATTCCGACGGCACCCGGGGAGAAATGTGCGGCAACGGTGCGCGGTGTATCTGCCGGTTCGGCCATGACATCGGTCTGGCGGGAGACGTCATGACCGTGGAGACCGACGCGGGACTTGTCCCCGGCTGGCGGCTGGACGAGAACCTGTACCGGGTGAAGCTGAACAACCCCTACGTGCTGGATCTGCACCGCAAGGGGGATGTGGCTTACCTGGAGCTGGGACATCCCGGCGTTCCCCACGCGGTGGCGGAGTACAAGGGCGACCTGTGGGCGGACGCGGACAAGCTGCTGGAAAC
>CAKTKF010000213.1 GCA_934569215.1 uncultured Oscillospiraceae bacterium | reverse complement strand
GCTTCCGTGCGTCCATATGTCTCCCACCTTCCGATGGGTATAGAATAGCACAGCTGCGTCTGATTTTCAATTCACTACCTTTCGCCAATTTTCGACAATTTGGGGGCAGGAAAGGAGCATTGTGCATAGAATGGCCAGGAGGTGTGAATTTATGAAAATGCCATCAATAAATCCCCAGGCCGTTGCCTGTATCCGGGGCGGCGGCGACGCGCCGAAGCTCAGGGGAACGGTGCGGTTTTCCGCCATATCCGGCGGCACGCTGGTGACGGCGGAAATTGAGGGATTGCCGGAAAACGACACCGGCTTTTTTGCCCTTCACATCCACGAGGGCGGCGATTGCGGCGGCGCGGATTTTTCGGACACCGGGGGACATTATAACCCGGGTGCGCAGGAGCATCCCTGCCATGCGGGAGATTTGCCGCCGCTGCTCAGCATGGGCGGTCACGCATTTCTTGCGGTGGAGACAGGCAGATTCACCCCCTGCGAGGTGATCGGCCGGACGGTGGTGATTCACGGAAGCGCGGACGATTTTCACACCCAATCGGCGGGAAACGCGGAAAAAAAGATCGCCTGCGGCGTAATCCGGAGGGCATAACCGGGGATTTTTCGGGGAATCAGGAAGATTATGACGAAAAACATCCCTTCAGTAACTTTTTGTGGTTGTAAAATATAAGGCAATGGTGTATAATGCTATGAGTTGCGGAAAATTTCATTCTATGCTCCGGCGACGAAATTCCGGAGCGGAATCACCTGTGGGGGAACTGACATACATGCTGAATAGTAAGAAAATCACGAGATATCTGACGCCCGGCCATCATGTGCATCTTGTGGGAATCGGCGGCGTATCCATGCGGCCGCTGGGTCTGGTGCTGAAGGGCATGGGCATGGAGGTCACCGGTTCGGATATGAACGCATCCGTGTCCACGGATGAGCTGATCGGGCAGGGCATTCCCGTTGCCATCGGACACCGGGCGGAGAATATTGAGGGCGCGGACTGCATCATCCGCACCGCCGCCGCCCACAACGACAACCCGGAGATCGCCGCCGCCCGTGCCGCAGGCATCCCCGTGTTTGAGCGGGCGCAGGCATGGGGCGAGATCATGAAGTCCTACCATAACGCCATCTGCGTCTCCGGCACACACGGAAAGACCACCACCACGTCCATGATGACCCACATCCTCATGGAAGCGAACATGGATCCCACGGTCATGATCGGCGGCTATCTGCCCCTGCTCCACGCGGGACACCGGGTCGGCCATGGGGACACCATCGTGCTGGAAAGCTGCGAATACTGTGATTCCTTCCTGAATTTCTTCCCCACGCTGGCAATTGTGCTGAATGTGGAAGCGGATCACCTGGATTATTTCAAAGACCTGGCGGACATTCAGAAGTCCTTCCACAAGTTCGCGTCCCTGGCCACCTTCGGCGTGGTCGCCAACGGAGACGACCCCCATACGGTGCAGGCTATGGAGGGCATCGACTATGTTTCCTTCGGCCTTGGGGAGGGCAACCGCATTCACGCCGCCAATATGCACCCCGACTGGCGGCACTTTGACGTGATCTGCGACGGGAAATACTACTGCCATCTGGACATGGGCGTGCTGGGCCGGCACAATGCCATGAACGCGCTGGCGGCGTCAGCTGCCGCCTGGATGATGGGCATTCCCGGAGAGACGGTCTCCAAGGGCATCCAGTCCTTCCACGGTGCGGGACGGCGTATGGAATTCAAGGGCAAGTTCAACGGCGCGGACGTTTACGACGATTACGCCCACCATCCCGACGAGCTGAAGGCAACCCTGGAAGCCGTGCGCTCCATGGGCTACAAGCGGGTGGTGCTGGCCTTCCAGCCCCACACCTATTCCCGCACCAAGGCGCTGTTTGACGACTTCGTCCGGGAGCTGAAAAAGTCCGACGTGGTGGTTCTGGCGGAGATCTACGCCGCCCGGGAGCGGAACACCATCGGCATTTCCTCCGCCCAGCTGGCGGAACAGATCCCCGGCGCGGTGTACTGCGAGACCCTGCCCGACGTCACCGCCTATCTGCGGGAGAACGTCCGGGAGGGGGACATCGTGGTCACCATGGGCGCGGGCGATATCTTCCGTGCCGGTGAGGCGCTCATTAACGGAGAGCAGTAAAAAACGTGCCGGGAAACCGGCACGTCACGGTATATTAAAAAAGCCTCGCAGAGTTTGCCGCCCGCAGGCGGCAAATAAAGTCGGAATCATTTTCTGCCGGGGCGTGTACCTGGCAGAAAATACCTTACAGGCTGCGAAGTGTGCGAGTTGGCCGCCTTCGGCGGCCAAGGAGTGCGCGTAGCAGACTGCAATCCTTTTGTCAAAAAAGGCCAGCGGCCTTTTTTGACAGCCTAAATGTGCCGGGAAACCGGCACGTCAGCTTTAAGCATTTTCTTCATCCAGGACCAGGTGGTCGACGCCGGACAGCTCAAATTCCGACATGTACCGATCCATCCGCGTGACGATCTCGTCGTAATTGTCGTCGGTGATCTCCGGATAGTCCATATCCCGGCGGGAAAGCTCCTCTGCCAGAATCTCGTAAAAAACATTGTCCTCGTAGCAGGCGATGGCCTCGTGAATCCCGCCCTCCTGATAGGCGCGGGAGGGAACGACGGTGCCGTTCCAATGCTCGGACAGGGCGGGGGACAGGGCGAACAGCTTGCTCTCCAGATTGTCATAGTCGGCGAAGCGGTCTTCGCCACGGGTGGAGTTCAGCACCCAGTTTCCGATGTACACCAGATCCAGCAGCCGGCGGAATTCTTTCGGTGTCAGATTGATCTGCATACATACCCTCCTTTCAAAAACGCGCGGAACACGCTCACGGGAAAGCGCGGGGTATCCGCCGCCGCGCCGCTCTTATATTCTCTCTATTATAGCACCAAAGTTTCGGATTTCCAGATGAAAATTGTAAAAAATATATTTACGGAAAGCAACAGATTTTCAGGTAGAATGAGGCGATGACGTGAAAAAACTCAGTGTTTGTATTTTATTCGGCGGGATGAGCCCGGAGCATGAGGTTTCCCTGCGCTCGGCGGAGTCCGTGCTGAATCACATTGACGAAAGCAAGTATAATCTGTTCCCTGTGGGCATCACGAAGGAAGGGGACTGGATTCTCTACGGCGGCAAGGACTATTCCAAGCTGGTCACCGGCGAATGGAGAAGCTGCCCCGATAACCGCCGGGCGACCATTTCCCCCGTCCGGGGGCAGGGGCTTCTGAGCTTTGAGGGCGACTGCGTGGTGCGGGAGCGCATCGACGTGGTGTTCCCGGTGCTTCACGG
>CAKTKF010000212.1 GCA_934569215.1 uncultured Oscillospiraceae bacterium | reverse complement strand
AAAAATCCCACGCAGTCTTGCGACTGCGTGGGATTTTTGTTATTCCAGCTCGAACGCGCCGGTGTAGAGCTGATAGTAGGTGCCCTTCTGGGCGATCAGGTCTTCGTGGGTGCCCCGCTCGATGATGCGGCCATGGTCGAGAACCATGATGCAGTCGGAGTTCATGACCGTACTCAGGCGGTGGGCAATCACAAAGGTGGTGCGTCCCTTCATCAGGGCGTCCATGCCGTCCTGCACCAGCTTTTCCGTGCGGGTGTCGATGGAGGAGGTGGCCTCGTCCAGGATCATGACGGGGGGATCGGCCACCGCCGCCCGGGCGATGGCGATCAGCTGGCGCTGACCCTGGGACAGGCTGGCGCCGTTGCCGGTGAGCATGGTGTTGTAGCCGTCGGGCAGGCGGGTGATGAAGTCGTGGGCGTTGGCCAGCTTCGCCGCGTGGATGCACTCCTCGTCGGTGGCGTCCAGCTTGCCGTAGCGGATATTGTCCATCACCGTGCCGGTGAACAGGTTGGTGTCCTGCAGGACGATGCCCAGAGAGCGGCGCAGGTCGGGCTTGCGGATTTTGTTGATGTTGATATTGTCGTAGCGGATTTTGCCGTCGTCGATGTCGTAGAAGCGGTTGATGAGATTGGTGATGGTGGTCTTGCCCGCGCCGGTGGCGCCGACGAAAGCGATCTTCTGGCCGGGCTTGGCGTACAGGGTCACGTCGTGAAGCACCAGCTTTTCCGGGACGTAGCCAAAGTCCACGTCGGTCATGGTGATGTCGCCCTTCAGCTCGGTATAGGTGACGGTGCCGTCCGCCTTGTGGGGATGCTTCCACGCCCAGTGGCCGGTATGCTCCGGGGTCTCGGTGATGCTGCCGTTTTCGTCGATCTTCGCGTTGACCAGCCGGACATAGCCGTCGTCCGTCTCCGACTTCTCGTCCATCAGCTCGAAGATGCGCTCCGCGCCCGCCAGCGCCATGACGATGGCGTTGATCTGGTTGGAGACCTGGCTGATGGGCATGTTGAAGGAGCGGGACAGGAGCATGAAGCTCATCAGGCTGCCAAGGGACAGCATATTGCCGCCGGACAGTACGCACAGCGCGCCGCCCACGATGGCCAGAATGGCATACTGGACATAGCCCAGGTTGTTGTTGATGGGTCCCATCATGTTGGACAGGGCTCCGGCGGTACGGGCGTTGCGGTACAGTTCCTCGTTGAGCTTGTCGAACTGCTCCTTGCAGGCTTCCTCGTGGGTGAAGACCTTGACCACCTTCTGGCCGTTGACCATTTCCTCCACGTAGCCGTTCAGCGCGCCGAGAGACTGCTGCTGGCCGACAAAGTATCTGGCGGACTTCCCTGCCACCTTCATGGTAACGAAGACGATGCCGGTGACGGTAAAGAGCATCACGATGGTAAGCAGCCAGGAGGTTTGCAGCATTCCCACGAAGACCACCACAATGGTCACCAGGGAGGATGCGCACTGGGGAATGGACTGGGAGATCATCTGCCGCAGGGTATCGATATCGCTGGTGTAGCGGGACATGATGTTGCCGGCAGTGTTGGTGTCAAAATACCGCAGAGGGAGGGTCTGCATATGGGCGAACATTTCGTCACGGATGTGCTTCTGGGTGCCCTGGCTGACCTTGACCATCAGGAACATGAACAGGAAGGACGAAACCATGCCCACGGCAAAGATGCAGGCAAGCTTGGTGAGATATCCCCACAGGGAAGAAAAATCCGTGGAGCCGTCCTGAACCATAGGCAGGATATAGCTGTCCACCAGGGTGCCGAGGGAGCGGCTGCCGGCGGTCTGGGCGACGGCGTTGGCGACGATGCACACCAGCACCACGCCCAGGGTGGGAAGATAGGGCTTCATGTAGCTAAGCAGCCGCAGGAGGGTTTTCTTGGGGTTTTTGGCTTTGCGGCCGTCGCCGCGCATTTTGACAGGAGGCATTATTCTTCCCCTCCTTTCTGCTGGGAGTAGTAGACTTCCTGATAGATTTTCGACGAGGCCAGCAGGGATTCATGGGTGCCTACGTCCTTCACCATACCGTTGTCCAGCACGACGATCATATCCGCGTCCTGCACGGAGGCGATCCGCTGGGCGATGATGAGCTTGGTGGTGCCGGGGATCTCCTCCCGGAAGGCCTGGCGGATCATGGCGTCGGTGCGGGTGTCCACGGCGGAGGTGGAGTCGTCCAGAATGAGGATTTTGGGCTTTTTCAGCAGCGCCCGGGCGATGCAAAGCCGCTGCTTCTGGCCGCCGGAGACGTTGGTGCCGCCCTGCTCGATGTGGGTGTCGTAGCCGTCGGGGAAGCCCTGGATGAATTCATCGGCGCAGGCCAGACGACAGGCGTGAACCAGCTCTTCGTCGGTGGCGTTGGGGTTGCCCCAGCGGAGGTTTTCCTTGATGGTGCCGGAGAACAGCTCGTTCTTTTGCAGCACCATGGCCACGTTGTCCCGGAGCACCTCAAGGTCGTATTTCCGCACGTCGATGCCGCCAACCTTCAAGGTGCCTTCGCTGACATCGTACAGGCGGGGAATCAGCTGCACCAGGGTGCTCTTGCTGGAGCCGGTGCCGCCCAGAATGCCAACCGTTGCGCCGGAGGGGATGTGCAGGTTCACTTCCTTCAGCGCACGGTGTTTGGCAGTGGCGGAATAGCGGAAGCTCACGTTCTCAAAGTCGATGGAGCCGTCGGGAACCTCCATGACGGCGTTTTCCATGGGAGAAGTCAGATTCGGCTCCTCGGTGAGGATCTCATAGCACCGCTTCAGAGGGGCGCGGCTCATGGTCAGCATGACGGCCACCATGGACAGCATCATGAGGGAAGAAAGAATCTGGCTGGTGTAGGTGAACATGGAGCTGAGCTGGCCGGTGGTGAGACCCATGCTGGGGTTATTGCCGGAGGCAATGACCAGATGGGCGCCGATCCAGGAAATGGCCAGCATACAGCCGTAGACGCACAGCTGCATGATGGGGTTTGCCAGGGACATGATGCGCTCGGCCTTGCAGAAGTCCTTATAAATGGTGCCGGATACGGAGGTGAACTTCTCGGTCTCCCGGTCTTCCCGGACGAAGGATTTGACCACCCGGATGCCGTGAACGTTCTCCTGCACCACGTTGTTCATTTTGTCGTAGGTGCGGAAGACCCGGTCGAAAATCCGGAACACCTTGGGAATCAGGCAAAGCAGGGCGCAGATCAGGATGGGCAGCGCCACGCAGTACACGAGACTCAGCCGCACGCTGATGCCCATGGCGGAAACCAGCGCCAGAATCAGCATCATGGGGCAGCGGATGGCCATGCGGAT
>CAKTKF010000211.1 GCA_934569215.1 uncultured Oscillospiraceae bacterium | reverse complement strand
TCGCTCTTGGCCTTGTTCAGGTAGGAGCCGAAGTCGGAGTTGCCGGTGGGGAAGGAGTCGGTGATGACCTTGCCGCCCGCGGCCTCAAAGACCTTGGTGAAGAAGGCGATCAGACCCTGGTCGTACTCGTTGCCGCTCTCGCCCAGGCAGTAGGCGGTCTTGGCGCTGAACTTGCTCACGGCGAAGTTGGCCAGAACGTCGGCCTGGAAGTTATCCAGGAAGCAGATACGGAAGTAGTAGCTATTGCCGGCGGTAACGTTGGGGTTGGTGCAGGTCACGCCGATGGCGGGGATGCCGGCCTCTTCAAACTTGGGGCCGCCTGCCATGGAAACGCCGGAACCGTAGGAACCCAGAACCACGGACACGCCCGCGCTGACCAGAGAGGAAGCGGCGGAGGGAGCCTTGTCGGTGGAAGAGCCGTTGTCGCCGTAGACCAGCTCGACCTTGTAGGTCTCGCCGCCCAGGGTGACGGTGGGTTCCTGGCTGTTGGCGTACTGCATACCCAGGATTTCCTTCTTGCCGCCGGACGCGGAGTCGCCGGAAGAAGGCTCGAACACGCCGATCTTGACGACCTTCTCGCCGGAAGCGGAACCGCTGCCGGAAGAAGAGCAGGCGCACAGGGACAGAGCCATGCACAATACTAAGATAACAGCAATTACTCTTTTCATTTTCTTATCCTCCATTCCAAAAAGCAGCATCCATAGTCAGTGGACATCTGTTTTTGTGATATGGAAAATTATATATGAATTTTCCCCAAATTGCAATTGTAAATTACGATAGAATTTAATGGTCGATCATTCATTTTTTGTTCAAATTTTACAAGCTCTTTTTCGGTTTATTGACAAGATCACCCTCGCCTGTTATAATTCCTAACAATGTTAGCGAACTTCATTTTTTGCACAGCCCCGAATGGTTTCCCCGTTTTTTGAATTTGGCGTTTTCCTCCCCGACGTCTGCTCCGTTCCCCGGAGAAAGCTTTGCCGGATTGTGAATGTTTGCCAAAAGGGTCGACCCCCGTGATGCAATGTCGCTTTCAAAAACTTGCAATCCCCGGCAAATTTCCGCCGGTAACCCACCTAAGAAAAGGACGATGCCAATGAAAAATCAACACGAAGTGGAAAAGCTGGCCTATGCGATGACCCGTCAGCGGTACCTACTGAGCCGGGACATGGCCCATGACCTGTTTACGGAGCTGTCCCTTTCCGACTACATTGCTCTCCACAGCATCGCGGAAGCCGCCGGTCAGAGTGGAGCAGCGGAACGAACCTATCTGCGGGATTTGGCCGAGCGGCTGGAAATGCCGATGCCCAAGGCGTCCAAAATGATCCGCAAGCTCCACGAGCGGGGTCTGGTTTTCTGGTCCCACAGCGGGGACGGAAGCGACGGCACCTACGTCGTCATCACCGATTCCGGCGTCCGGGCCATGGAGCGGCAGGCAAATATCCTGAACGCCTACTACAGCCGGGTAATCGAGGCCTTCGGCTACGAAAATCTGAAGAGCCTTCTGGAACAGATTTCCCGTCTGGAGGACGTTATGAACGAAGTATTTACGAAAGGAGCGGCCAGCCATGGACTTGACCCAGTTAAATGACTACACGACCCGCAGCGAGGCGGTGTGCCGCCGGAACGACACCATCTCCCCCCGGCTGTACGACGAATACGGCGTCAAAAAGGGGCTTCGGGACGAAAACGGCAACGGCGTTCTCGCCGGGCTGACAAACATTTCCAAGATCACCTCCTCCAAAATCGTGGACGGCAAAAAGGTTCCCTGCGACGGTCAGCTCTGGTACCGGGGCTACCGGGTGGAAGACCTGATCGGCAGCCTCGGGGAAACGGAGCTTGGCTACGAGAAAATCGCCTACCTTCTGCTTATGGGGCAGCCGCCGGACAGCGCTGCCGCGGAGGAATTCCGGACACTGCTGGGCGAGTGCAGAACCCTTCCCACCAACTTCACCCGGGACGTCATTATGAAAGCCCCCGGCAAGGACATCATGAACTCCATGACCCGGGGCATTCTCACCCTGGCGTCCTATGACGAACGCGCCATCGACACCAGCGTCAGCAATTCCCTCCGGCAGTGCATCCAGCTGATTGCCGAGTTCCCGCTGCTGGCCGTTTACGGATACCACGCCTACAATTACTATGAAAATATGGACAGCATGGTCATTCACCGGCCTGACCCTGCCCTTTCCACGGCGGAAAATCTTCTGATGATGCTCCGCCCTAACAAAAAATACACTGCCACGGAAGCGAAGGTGCTGGACACGGCGCTGATCCTCCACATGGAGCACGGCGGCGGCAACAATTCCACCTTCACCACCCGGGTCATCACCTCCTCCGGCTCCGACACCTATTCCACCATCGCGGCGGCCATGTCCTCCCTGAAAGGCCCCAAGCACGGCGGCGCCAACATCAAGGTCATGGAAATGATGGAGGACATCCGCCTGCACGTCTCCGACTGCTCGGACAAGGAGGCTCTGGCGGATTATCTCGCAAAGATCATCAACAGGGACGCCTTCGACCGGAAGGGGCTTGTATACGGCATGGGTCACGCCATCTATTCCCTGTCCGACCCCAGAGAGCGGATTTTCAAGGGCTATGTGGAAAAGCTCGCCGCCGAAAAGGGGCGCGGGGACGACCTGACGCTGTACCGCAACGTGGAGGAGCTTGCCCCTCAGCTGATTGCGAAGCACCGGCGGATTTACAAGGGTGTCAGCCCCAACGTGGACTTTTACAGCGGCTTTGTCTACGACATGCTGGGAATCCCCCAGGAGCTGTACACGGCCATGTTCGCCGTGGCGAGAATCGTGGGATGGAGTGCCCACCGGATTGAGGAACTGATCTGCATGGATAAGATCATCCGTCCGGCGTACATGAGCGTCATGGAAGAACGGGAGTGATTTTGGCAGCATGGACTATTCGTTGCTTGCCGGGCAGCTTCTCAGCGTGCAGGCAAATCTCCTGCAAGTCCCGGCCTACCAGCAGCTTTCCAAGATGGTGCGGGGAGAGATGTTCGTTCTGAACTATCTCGCCACCCACGAGACGGCGATCCATCCCAAGGAACTCAGCAAAAAGATGGCCGTCAGCACCGCCCGCATCACCTCTCTTCTGCATCACATGGAGGAAAAAGGACTGATCGCCCGCTCCTCCGATTTAAGCGACAACCGGCAGATTTTCGTCCGGCTGACGGAAAACGGGGTAACTGCGATACAGAAAGCCCGGGCGGAGGTCATCTCCCGGGTATCGTCCCTGCTGGAAGCCCTCGGCCCGGAGGACGCCCGGGAATATATCCG
>CAKTKF010000210.1 GCA_934569215.1 uncultured Oscillospiraceae bacterium | reverse complement strand
GATGGCGTGAAAATCCTCCACAGGATCCCGCCCCTCGCTGCCGGACACGTCCACAACATGAACAAGCAGGCGGCACCGGTCGATGTGGCGGAGAAAATCATGCCCCAGACCCGCGCCCTCGCTGGCGCCCTCAATGATGCCGGGGATGTCCGCCATGACGAAGGACACACCCTCATCCACGTAGATCACGCCCAGATTGGGGTACAAGGTCGTAAAATGGTAGTTGGCGATTTTCGGGTGGGCGTTGGAGGTGACGGAAAGCAGGGTGGATTTGCCTACGTTGGGGAAGCCCACCAGGCCTACGTCCGCCAGAAGCTTCAGCTCCAAAATCACGTCCCGCTCCTGCCCCTTGAGACCGGCCTTGGCAAACCGGGGAACCTGACGGGTGGGGGTGGCGTAATGGGCATTGCCCCAGCCGCCCCGTCCGCCCTTGGCGAGGATGAAGTCCTCGCCGGTGGACATATCCACGATGATCTGATTTGTTTCGGCGTCCCGGACGACGGTGCCCCGGGGAACCTCGATGATCAGGTTTTCTCCCCGTTTTCCTGCCATTTTCCGGCCTTGACCGCTGACACCGGCGGCGGCCTGGTACTTGCGCTTGTAGCGGAAATCCAAAAGGGTGGACAGGTTGTCGTTGACCCGGAGAATGACGCTTCCGCCATGTCCGCCGTCGCCGCCGTCCGGCCCGCCGGAGGCCACATATTTCTCACGGTGGAATGCCACCGCTCCATCGCCGCCCCGTCCGCCGATGACGGTGATGCGCACTTTATCCACGAACATAGTTGTACGTCCTCCTAATCTATGGAAATACGGATGCTTCTTTTATTCAGCCGATTCTGCCGGCCAGCTCGAAGGCCAGCAGGGCAATTTTTTCCTTGTCGGATAGCCG
This sequence comes from uncultured Oscillospiraceae bacterium, assembly GCA_934569215.1. GTDB lineage: Bacteria > Bacillota > Clostridia > Oscillospirales > Oscillospiraceae > Faecousia. The sequence goes on along the minus strand of CAKTKF010000210.1, from coordinate 2,405 downwards.
GGAATGGCCGGACAGGCTTCTGGGATCCCATTGGGGATGATCCAGATTGTCCCCGGCGTAGAAATACTGGAAGAATTCCACACCCCGGAAATTGCACACGGCCTGCATGGCCGCGCACTCCATCTCCACGCACACCGCGCCCATGCGCCGCCGGGCGGCGACCTTTGCGGGGGTTTCCCGGTAAAAGGCGTCCGTCGTCCAGGTGACGCCCTGGACATAAGGATACCCAAATTCCCGGAGAACCTCAATAAATTCGGGAATGTAGCGGGTGTTGACGTCGATCAGGTCGTTTGCCAGGGCATAATGGTAGCTGGTACCCTCGTCTCGGATGGCTTTTGTGGGGATAATAATGCCGCAGTCCTCAATTTTTCTGTCCAGAACGCCGCAGTTGCCCAGCAGAATGATCCGCTTGGCGCCCATGGCGATGATGTCCTCGAACTGCCCCACACAGGCAGGCGCGCCGACTCTGGCCTTGCAGAAGCCTAGACGCTTTTCGTGGTAGTTAACCGCATAAACCGGCCAGACGCCGTCTGCATCGTGGGTCTCGGCAATGATCTGACCCTCCAGAAGCGCGGCCACGGAGGCAAAAAGTTTGTGGGAAAAGACGGAAATTACCGTTTCCGGGAAATTCTCCACCGGCTTATGGATAAAGTCCGGGTTGATGACGGCACGGGGCGCGGGGTCAAATTCTGTCAAAAGCACGGCGGTGCCTCCTTTCTGGGATATGCGCACAATGTACGGTATTATCTCAGGGAAGCTCTGAATCAATCGACAAGAGCTGTGAGCGAGAGATTTTTCGTCCAATCGAGGTATCGGAAATAGAGGAATACTTTGTGTATCCTCTGTTTCCGATACCGAAGAGTGGGCGGAAAAGATCCGCTCACGGCCGCAGACGATTGATTCAGAGTTTCCCTATAAAAAAGGCTGCCGCAATTTATGCTGCGGCAGCCTTCCTTGTCCAGATGATCTTACTGCTCGGCGTACACGGAGCACTGCCGGCGATCCTTGCCCAGACGCTCAAACTTGACGGTGCCGTCAACCTTGGCGAACAGGGTGTCGTCCTTACCGATGCCCACGTTGACACCGGGATGGATGTGGGTGCCTCTCTGGCGAACCAGAATGTTGCCGGCCAGAACGAACTGACCGTCGGCACGCTTCACGCCCAGACGCTTGGACTCGGAATCACGGCCGTTCTTGGTGGAACCGCCGCCCTTGTGGTGAGCGAAGAACTGAATACCAATCTTCAGCATGGTGTTACACCTCCAAAACTTCGATATTATCAGGATAGTCATCCCGCAGCGAACACAGAGTCACCAGCATTCCGGCAAGCACTGCCTGGACGGTGTCCTCCTCGTCGCAGGACGCGGGGAGGGTCAGGGTGATGCGGTTATTTTCCCCATCCTTGACCCGAACCTTGGCCTTGGCGCCGCACACATCGTTGATGGTGGCTTCGGCCATGGTAACGACAGCGGAGACGGCGGCACAGACAATGTCTTTTCCCGGCTCGTCATAATCGCTGTGACCCGAGACGGAGAATCCGGTGATCCTCTCGCCCTCGGTGAAAAATTCGCATCTTGTCATAAATTACAGAGCGATCTTGGTGATCTCCACCTTGGTGTAAGGCTGGCGATGACCGATGTGCTTCTTCTCGTTCTTCTTGGACTTGTAGCGGATGATGTCGATCTTCTTGCCCTTGCCGTTCTTGACGACCTTGGCCTCAACGCTGGCACCTTCCACAGTGGGAGCGCCGATCTTGGTGTTCTCGCCGTCCAGGACAGCCAGAACCTGGTCGAACTTGACGGTAGCCTCGGCTTCCGCACTCAGCTTCTCCACGAACACGACGTCGCCCTCGGCAACGGTGTACTGCTTACCACCGGTTACGATAACTGCTTTCATTTGTTTCACCTACTTTAATTGTGTAGTCTCGCTCTGGGGGCGCGGTGATTTTGGACGCACCGACTGAAAGCCCCTTCAATGCGGCTTATCCATTCTAGCATTGCGTAAAGAAAAAGTCAAGAAGTTTCTGGGACTTTTTCTTGCGTTTTTCGCTGACTTTTGCTATACTGCCAATGGAATCGCAAATCTTTCCCCGGGAGGTGACCGCGCTGTGAAAACAAAAACCTGGATAGCCCTCATCGCGGCCATAGCGGCGGTGTGCCTGGGGCTGAGCGTTTTTCTCCTGCTGTCCGGCGACGATGCCGTTTACGCCCAGATCAGCAGCGGGGGAAAGGTCGTCAAAACCGTGGATCTGCGTATCGATCAGCAGTTCAACGTCATCGGGGAAACCGGCGGCAGCAACACCGTCACTGTCCGGGACGGGCGCATCGCCGTCACGGAGGCGGACTGCCCCGACCACTACTGCATGGAGCGCGGCTTTTGCGGCGGCGGCACGCCGATCGTGTGCC
>CAKTKF010000209.1 GCA_934569215.1 uncultured Oscillospiraceae bacterium | reverse complement strand
GTAACATGGTTTTCCAAAAAAGCAATTCCTTTTTTATAAAAAATTTTTGAATAATTTCTGCCTTGGGTGGTGAGAATTTTCCGGAAAAGGAAAGGGAAAAACCATTAACTCGGGAGGGATACCGTGCATTACGATATACTGACGTCCGACCTGATCCAGCGTGCCGCCCAATTGGCGAGAAGTCTGGGACACAGCTACGTCGGCTCTGCCCATCTGCTGCTGGTGATGGCGCGGGAACCCGGGGCGGCGGGGCAGACCCTTCGGCTTCTGGGTATGGATCCGGATTTGACGGAGGCAATGGCGCGGCTGCTTTACGGAATGGGGACGCCGGAGCTGCCCCTGCCCCAGGGGCTGACCGGGGAGTCCCGGGCGCTTCTCCGGGGGGCGGCGCGGGAAGCAAAGATTTTGGGCAGCCGGGAAATTACGCCGCAGCATCTGCTGCTGGCGATGGCAAGACGGGAAAACAGCGACGCATATGAGCTGCTGAAGCTCAACGGCATCAGCACCGACGAGCTGTTTACCCATGCGGTGGACTATCTGCACTGGGAGCAGGGCGCTCCCGTGAGAGGAAAAAAGGAGGCGGTCACAACGAAACTTTTGGAGCAGTTCAGTGAAGATCTGATTCTCAAGGCATCCGGCATGGATCCGGTGATCGGGAGGGAACGGGAGATCGACACGGTCATCGGCATTCTGTGCCGGAAAAATAAGAACAATCCCGCTCTGGTCGGCGAGCCGGGGGTGGGGAAAACCGCCATTGCCGAAGGCCTGGCTCAGCGGATGGCGGTGGGCAACGTGCCGCCCCAGCTGAAGGACAAACGGCTGGTGAGCCTGAATATGGCGTCTTTGGTTGCAGGAACAAAATACCGGGGCGAGTTCGAGGAACGTCTGCGGGACGTGCTGGGGGAAATCCGCCGCAGCGGGGATGTGATTCTCTTTGTGGACGAAATGCACACCATCGTCGGCGCGGGGGCGGCTGAGGGCGCCATTGACGCGGCGAACATCTTCAAGCCCGCCCTGGGGCGGGGCGAGCTGCAAATGCTGGGCGCGACGACCCGGGAGGAATACCGGAAATATATTGAAAAGGACGCCGCGCTGGAGCGCCGGTTCCGCCCGGTGGTGGTGGAGGAGCCGGGGGAGGAGGCAACGCTTTCGATCCTCCGGGCGCTGAAGCCGGGGCTGGAACGGCATCACCACCTGCGGATTTCCGAGGAAGCGGTGAAGGAGGCGGTGCGCCTGTCCCGGCGGTACCTGCCCGACCTGTATCTGCCGGACAAAGCCATCGACCTGCTGGACGAAGGCGCAGCCCGGGCGCGGATGGAGGAAATGCAGCTGTCCCGGGGCGGCCCTGCCAGAAAAGAGCTGGAGCAGGAGCTGAACGAAGCGGTACGGGAGCGGAAATTTGAAAAGGCCGCCGAGCTGCGGGACAAAATGCAGCACCTGTCAAAGCCCGCCGACGGAAAACGCGCCCGGTGCGTCACCGGGGCGGACATCGCCTGGGTGGTCTCCGCCCGGACGGGGATTCCCGTGGGGCGGCTCACCGCCGGGGAACGGGAACGACTGCTGGGGCTGGAAGGTTTGCTGTCTGCCCAGGTGGTAGGGCAGAGCAAGGCGGTGAGCGCCGTGGCCGAGGCGGTGCGCCGGGGCTACTGCGGCATCCGGGACGGGTCGCGTCCCATCGCCTGCCTTCTGTTCACGGGACCCACGGGCGTGGGGAAAACGGAGCTGTGCCGGGCGCTTGCCCAGGAGGTCTACGGCAGCCGGGACGCCATGATCCGGCTGGACATGACGGAATATATGGAAAAGCAGTCGGTCTCCCGCCTGATCGGCGCGCCTCCCGGATACGTCGGCTATGAGGAGGGCGGCAAGCTGACGGAGGCGGTGCGCCGCCGCCCCTACTGTCTGGTGCTGATGGATGAACTGGAAAAAGCCCACCCGGACGTGTTGGGCATTCTGCTGCAAATCATGGAGGAAGGAATGCTGACGGATTCCACAGGGCGGCACGTAAGCTTCAAAAACGCCATTGTGGTCATGACTTCTAATGTGGGCGGCCAGATCCGGGGCGACGGTCTGGGCTTCTGCGCCGGAGGACGAAACGCGGAAATCGGCGAAGCGCTGCAACAGGCGTTTTCACCGGAATTTCTGGGACGCATCGACCAGACGGTATGCTTTGAGCCGTTGGGAGCCGGTGCGCTGGAGGCCATTACCTGGAAATATCTGCGGCAGCTTCAGGAACGGACGGCGGCGCTGGGAACCCAGCTGCTGCTGCCCCCGGAGCTGGCGGCGGAGCTTCTGAAAAAGCGTCCCGGAAAGGACGGCGCGCGGCAGATCCGCCGCATTGTGCAGTCCGAGGTGGAGGGACCGCTTGCAAGCTACCTGCTGCGCTGCGGAAAAAAGCCCGCCCGGGTGAAGCCCAAATGGGAGGACGGAAAGCTGGTTTTTTGACGGTCTGGGATGCGGTTAGCTGAAATGAAGCTGAGAAATTGCCCGTTTTATTAGAACAAATATGCGAATATCCCCCGATTTCTGGCGGAAATCGAAAAATCCCTGAGAAAAAGATTGATTTTTTCCCTCGCGGGTAGTATACTGTCTCTACATGGAGTAAAAGGGCAGTAAAGTGGAGCGAAAGGGAGGTGAGCGCCGTGATCGGGAAATATCCTGCGAAGCTGGACGAAAAGAGCCGTCTGTTCGTGCCGTCCAAGCTGAGGACGGAGCTGGGGGATACCTTTTTTGTCACCCTGGGCGTCAACTGCGGTCACCGCTGTCTCACCGTTTACACCGCCGAGGAGTGGAAGCGCCTTTCGGATAACTACAATGCCATGAGCATTTCCCAGCGCTCCGGCGCAACCAGCCTGATTTTTATGAACGCCGCCGAATGCAGCCCGGATAAGCAGTACCGGTTCAGCCTGACCCAGTTCCTCTTAAGCTACGCCGGAATCGACCGGGAGGTCATGATCGTCGGCCGGGCAGGACAGGCGGAGATCTGGGACGCTAAGGAATTCGCCGACTTTGAGCGGGAGAACCTGACCCCGGAGAAGCTGCTGGCGTCCCTGGAGGCGATCGGCCTATGAGTGAATTTCATCATGTTTCCGTGCTGTTGGAGGAATGTATCCAGGGGCTTGCCATCAAGCCCGACGGCATTTACGTGGACGGAACCTTAGGCGGCGCGGGGCATTCCAGCCGTATTGCCGCGAAGCTCACCACCGGACGGCTCATCGGCATCGACCGGGACAACGTGGCGCTGGAAGCGGCGGCGGAACGGTTAAGACCCTTTGAAGACCGGGTCACGTTGGTTCACGCCAATTTCTGCGACA
>CAKTKF010000208.1 GCA_934569215.1 uncultured Oscillospiraceae bacterium | reverse complement strand
AATTATAACATAATTTTGAATATTCGATCAAAACGACATAATAGAATCCCAGCGTTAAGGGCGCGGACGTTTCTATTTCCCTTGATTTTCCGTTAAATTCTCCGGAAATAAATATTTTTTTATTTTTCTTGCAATTTCATATTGCCTTTTTTTCAAGCTCATGCTATAACAATTGTATAATATTCCATCCCACTCAATTTACGGAAGGAGACCGGGTGCTGTGACACAGGAAGTTTTTGAAAACCTATCCCGTTCCGCCCAAGAGCGGTATCTGCTCCAGAAGGAGATCCTCAGCGGAAAATATGGCGAGCCTGGGCTTCCCTTCATGACCACCCGGGCTCTGGCAAACGCCCGGCAGATCTCTGTGGTGACCGCCCACAATATTCTCTCCGAGCTGTGCGACACCGGCTACCTGGAGCTGCGGGGAAAGAAATATTATCTGTCCCACGCCAAGCTGATGGAGGATCACTATCGCCATACCAACATCATCGGTATGCTGGTGCCTCAGCTGAACAACGAGTTTTTCTCGTCCCTCTGTGATACCGTGGTGGAAAGCTTCCGTCAGAAGGGCTACGAGGTACTGATTCTCAACGCCACCTACTCCGCCGAGGAGGAGCGCAAGCTGATTCAGCTGCTATTGCACATGTCCGTCGCCGGGATCGTCAGCTGCATCCCCACCGCGCCGGAGAAAACCGGGCTTTACCGCAGCTGCCCCATTCCCTGCGTGCTGCTGGGACACGCTTTGGAAAACAGCAGGTGTTCCTCCGTCCAGGTCAACAGCTTTACCATCTCCCAGAAGGTCGCCCAGCATCTTGTGGAGCAGGGCTACCGGGACTTTCTGTACCTGGGCAGCAAAAGCCGTTCCCTGGAAAGCGACATCCGCTTCACCGGCTTTCAGATGCAGCTGAAGCAAAGCGGCTTCGAGCTGGACAGCCGCAGCACCTTACAGGTTTCCAGTCGAAACCGGGCGGACGACGGTCTGATCGCCCAGCTTCTGGAGGAGCACCGGGAGCCGGTAGGCGTCTTCTGCTATCATGATCTCATTGCCGCCCAACTGTACCGGGTGTGCAAGCGCCTGGGCCGGCGGATTCCTCAGGATGTTGGCATTGTAGGCTTCGACGATCTTTCCATCGCCACCAATCTGTCTCCCTCGCTGACAACGGTTCAGTACCGCATCGCCAGTATGGCAGATATGACCGTCAAGCTGATGATCGACTGCATTCAGAATCCCGATACGCCCTATGACAATTATTACGTCGAACCGAACCTGGTCATCCGGGAAAGCTCCCTGCTTTCCGGACACTGATAAACGGGAGGAATTTCTCTGTGCTTTTAGACCAATATGCCGACCATATTGCCGCCGCCATCACCGCCATCCGGGAGACCCAGCGGGAGAAAATCATACAGGCGGCGCAGATGGTGAAAGCCGTCCTTGTCCGGGACGGTCTGATCTATGTTTTTGGCTGCGGCCACTCCCACATTCTGGCGGAGGAGACCTTCTACCGCGCCGGCGGGCTGGCCAACGTAGCCCCCGTTTTCTATGAGCCTCTCATGCTCCACCAAGGGGCCGCCGAAAGCAGCCGCCTGGAAAAGCAGCCCGGTCTTGCCCGGGAGGTTCTGAAAAACTGTCCGGCGACCAAAAACGACATTTTCTTCTGTCTGTCCACCTCCGGCGTCAACGCCGTCCCGGTGGAAACAGCGGAGATCATCCGCAGCCGCGGCATTCCCACCGTTGCCATCTGTTCCAGCGCCTATTTTGACCAGAGCGCCCGCAGCGCCAGCGGAAAACACCTCTATGAAGTCTCCGACCTGTGGATCGACAACAAAGCCCCCCACGGTGATGCCTGTCTGCTGCCGCAGGGCGCCGCCATTAAGACCACGCCTCTTTCCACCATCACCGGCGCGTTCATCCTCAACAGCATTCTGGCGGAAGCCACTCAGCTGGCTCTGGCAGAAGGCGTGGACGTTCCCATCTATCTCAGCGGCAATATTCCCGGCGGCGCGGAGCGCAACAAAGCCCTCATCGACCGCTTTTCCCCCCGCATCCAATCCCTGTGAGGTGCCTGTTATGCAGCCGAAAACAGCAAGGATCGGTGCCGTCGGCCTTGGCGGCGAATCCGTATTTCTCACCGCAGACCATTTTCACGCCCCCGGCGAGACGCTTTGCGCGGAAAGCATTTTCATCGAACCCGGCGGCAAAGCCTATAACCAGGCCGTCGCCGCCGCCCGGCTTGGGGCTCAGGTCTGCTTCTTCGGCGCCGTGGGCAGCGACCCCGGCGGCGCTCTTTGCCGGGATATTCTTCTCAGGGAAGGCGTCACGCCCATCCTGCAAACCGTCCCCGAAGCCAATACCGCCTACGCCTGCATCCTGACCGACCGCCGGGGTGAAAATCAGGTCACAGTCTATCGCGGCGCGGCAGATTTGCTCAGCACCGACTTCCTCCGGGCGCAGGAAGCTGCTCTGTCCCGCTGCACCCATCTGCTGCTGGGTCTGGAATGTCCTCTGGATGCCACGAAAGCCGCCCTGGCCATTGCGAAAAAGCACGGCATTTTCACAATTTTGAATCCCGCGCCCGCTATCCCTATGGAACCGGATTTTCTGCGCAGCTTCGATCTGATCACCCCGAATCAGCAGGAGGCCGCCGTCCTTTTGGGGCTGAATTATACTCCCGAGCCTTCAGAATTGGCAGACCGTCTCCGCGCCGCCAGGCTGACCAATGCCGTCGTGACTCTGGGCAGCAGGGGTTCCCTTCTGGTGACTCCCTCCGAAGGGCTGCTCTTCCCCGCCCTTCCCGCCGCCGCCATGGACACCACCGGTGCCGGGGATACCTTCAATGCAGCCCTCGCCGTCGCCCTCAGCCGCGGCAAGTCCATACCGGAAGCCCTGGAATTTGCCACCAACGCCTCCGCCTGGAGCGTCGCCCGCCGTCACGTCCTGGACGCTCTCCCCACCGCAGACCAGCTAACCGCCGCCTACCGCACTGTCTTCCCCGTTCCGTTACGATAAGGCACAGCGCGAGCACCTCTTGCCTCTCCCCTTGACATGGGGTACACTTCATAGCGAGGACGGAGAGGGGAAATAAAGGTGCAATACCCTCTCAGCCACCTTCGGCGACAGCTCTCCCAGCGGGAGAGCCAAGGGACTGCGCCCCGGCACGCGAAACGGAGCGTATCTGTACCGATACGCTCCGTTCGCTGTTTTATGATCACCCGTCAAAAGCGGGTGCTGTTTTTCCACGCAAAGATTCATTTCATGCCGTCACAAAAAGCAGCCGGTCATATTCCCGTAGATCACGGCAAAGGGTGCAGCAAACAGGAAGC
>CAKTKF010000207.1 GCA_934569215.1 uncultured Oscillospiraceae bacterium | reverse complement strand
GCGGCACGCAGCGCGCCGGTTCCCTTGCCGTGGATGATGCGCACGGTACTTAAGTTCGCCCGCATGGCCTCGTCCAGATACCGCTCCAAAACGCAGATGGCTTCCACCGTGTCCATGCCCCTGAGATCCACCTCCGTCGGCATGGCGGTCATCTTCATCTCCCGGCCGGAGTGGGCTGGATGGCCGCCCTTGGCCTTGTAGGGGTTTTCGTTTTCCAGAAGGTAGACTTCGTCGGGCTTCGCGGTGAGCTTCAGAATGCCTGCCTGAAGCTGGTAGGTGCCGTCCTTGTTGATGGCGAGGACGCTGGCCTTGGTTCCCAGCTTCAATAGCTCCACCGTGTCCCCCACCAGAATGCCCCGGGTGGGCTTGGGGCGCTCCTTCTTGGGCTGGGAAGCGCGGAGCTTGTCCTCCACCTCGTTGAGGTTCCGGCGCAGCTCGGCCTGACGCTGGTTGATGCCGCTGACGTCGGCACTGTCGGCCAACTGCTTGCGCATGGCTTTTAGCTCCTCGGAGGCAATGTTGGCGGCGGCGCGGGCTTCGTCGATGATGTGCTGGGCTTCCCGGCGGGCGGACTCCACGGCCTTTTCCTTTTCCCTGCGGAGTTGCTCCTGGTATTCCTCGTTCTGCTGCTTGATCTTCGCCGTCTCCTGTTTCAGACGCTCGGCCTCCTGACGGGCAAACTCCATCTGCTGGCGCTGCTGCTCCAGCTGGGACAGCACGTCCTCAAAATCCTTGTCGGACTTGTCCACCAGATCGTCGGCTTCCTTCAATATTTCCTCTGAAAGTCCCAGCTTCCGGGAAATGGCAAAGGCGTTGGACTTGCCGGGAATGCCGATGAGCAGCTTATAAGTCGGGCGGAGGGTCTCCACGTCGAACTCGCAGGAGGCGTTGATGACGCCCTTCGTGCGCATGGCGTAGAGCTTCAATTCGGCGTAGTGGGTCGTTGCTACCACACGGCTGCCCAGCTTCCGGCAAAATTCGATGATGGCGGTAGCCAGCGCCGCGCCCTCCGCCGGGTCGGTGCCTGCGCCCAGCTCGTCGAACAGCACCAGCGTCCGGTCGTCGCACTGGGCGACCACATCCACGATGGTGCGCATATGGCTGGAAAAGGTGGACAGGCTCTGGGCAATGGACTGCTCGTCGCCGATGTCGGCGAGAATGGCGTCGAAGGTGGACAGCACGCTTCCGTCCCCGGCGGGGACGTGCAGGCCGCACTCCGCCATCAGCGTCAGAAGACCCACGGTTTTCAACGTGACGGTCTTGCCGCCGGTGTTGGGGCCGGTGATAATCATGGTATCAAAATCCGTCCCCAGCCGCAGAGAGATCGGCACCACGGTTTTCGGGTCAATCAGCGGGTGCCGGGCGTTTCGCAGCTCCACCCTGCCCTGATCGTTCATGATGGGCGCCCAAGCGCGCATCCGATAGGCAAGCTTGGCTTTGGCAAAGATCACGTCCAGCTGCACCAGCATCCGGTAATCTAAGTCAATGGCCTCCCGGTAGGCGGCGGCTTCACTGGACAGCTCCGCCAGAATCCGCTCGATTTCCTTCTTTTCCTTTAATTCCAGCTCCCGCAGGGCGTTGTTGGCGTTGACGGCGGACATGGGCTCCACAAAATATGTAGAACCCGTTGCGGACACGTCATGCACCAGTCCGGGGACGTCGTTTTTGCACTCGCTTTTCACGGGAACCACGTACCGCCCCTGACGGATGGTGATGATCGGCTCCCGCAGGAATTTGGAATAGGCCGGGGAGGAAATCACCTTTTGGAGACTGTCCCGGATCTTCCCCGCCTGAATGCGCATATGGCGGCGGATATCGGACAGCTCCGGGGAGGCGTTGTCCGCGATTTCCTCCTCGGAGAGGATCGCGCCGAAGATTTTGTCCTCCAAATATTTGTTGGGGCTGAGCGCCTGAAACAGCGCGTCCAGCACCGTCGCCTTGTCGTCCTCGGCGACGTAGCCCTTGATGTTTCGGGCGCAGCGAAGGATGCCCGCAATGCGCAGCAGCTCCACGGGCTGCAAGCTGCCGCCCCGGTCTGCCCGCTCCAAAGACGCGGAACAGTCGGTCACGTCCCCGAAAACGGGGTTGCCCTTCCGGGTACACAGATCGGAGGCCGCAGTGGTCTGATTCAGCATCAGCTCCACTTCCTCCAAGTCCGAAGAAGGCCGCAGCGACAGACAGGCTTCCTTGCCGCCCTCGCTTCCGGCGCATTCGGCAAGAAGCTGCAAAACCTGGTCAAGTTCCAGCTTTCCCAGGGATTTTTCGTATAATTCTGACATTTTTATCTCCTATATAAGTAGCGATTTGTAGAAGTCCAGCGTGGAAAAGCCCCGTTCCAGCTGGGTGGCGAGGTATGCCTCCGTCACCTCGGAAAGCTGCTGCAAAGTATCTTCCCCCGCCTGAAAGGAAAACAGCTTTTTGCTGTCGCAATGGCAGATATAGCGCATGGCTTCCAGCACGGAGGGCGGCACCGGCATCCGGATGCCGTTTGACTCAGGGCTTCGGCAATTCCGGCATTCCAGCATACCCGCCAACAGGTCGAACCGCTCCGGCGTCGGGCTGCCGCAGACATGGCAGCCGGTGAGGTCTGGGGTGTAACCTGACAGGCAGGCGGCGCGCAGCTCGAACACGGCCTTGACCTGGCTTTCCGGAAGATTGAGCTTGGAAAGGGCGTACAGGCAGTTGAGCAGCAGCGATTGCAGCTCCGGGTTCGGCATATCCTCCTGAGAGAGAACCTCCGAAACCTGGGCAAAATACGTACCCAGAGACAGCTTGGTCAAATCCCGGCGCAGGGGCGTAAACAGCTCGATGGACTGGGCTTCGTTGATGGTGTACTGTCCCCGGTATTCAAACAGCGTAAACTCCCCGTAGGCAAGCAGCTGGCACGGGGCGATCAGCGGGCTGTTTTTCCGCCGCAGTCCCCGCGCCTTCACGGTCAGTCTGCCATGGCGGCGGGTCAGCATGGTCAGCAAGGCGTCCTTGTCATTGTAGTCCGTAACTCTCAGGACGATGCCCTGAATCGTCAAATACATGGGTTTCCTCCGATTTGTGCTTGCAGTACATGAGATACATTTCCGGTGCGCCGGTCTCCAAAAACAGCTGCCAGTAATCCGTAGCGTTCATAGACATCCCTCCTGAAGGTAGGGTTTGCCGCACCGCTGAAAATTACCACTGGAAATTATTCGCTGTAGCCGAAGTTGCGCACCAGAAAGTCGCTGTCCCGCCAGTTTTCCTTCACCTTGACCCAGGTGGTCAGGAACACCTTCGTTCCCATGAATTTCTCGCAGTCCGCCCGCGCCATGGAAGATATCTTTTTCAGCAT
>CAKTKF010000206.1 GCA_934569215.1 uncultured Oscillospiraceae bacterium | reverse complement strand
GCTGTGTCTGCTCGATGGTCGCGCCGTAAACGACCGGGACTTTTCCTACGGCCTTGCCCTCTATCAGCACATACACGACCCCCGCATCCGCCCCTTCCACTGCCGGGGCATAGACGAACCCCGGGCCGGGCAGCGCCAGACAAGGGTGTTCCTCCGGCGCAACGGAATAGTCAAAATCCTCCGCCGCCAGCACCTCCACCCGGCATTTTTCGCCGCCCACGACCTCCAGGGTTCCCACCCGGTCGCCCTGATTCACGACACGCTGAATGGCGTACCGGGAGAAGCCCTCCTCCATCAGCGCGGCATGGTCAGCCCAGTCGCTGGGGTCGTCGATGGTCACGGCGATGACACGCCGCCCGTCTCTCGTAGCGCTGGACACCAGGATCCGGCCGGCGGCCTTGGTAAAGCCTGTTTTCACCCCGTCGGCGCCTGCTACCCGCCACAATAGCTTATTGTGATTGGTCAGATACCGCTCCCCCACCTTGACGTTTTTGGCGGAAACAGTCTTGTAAAAAATGGGATTTTCCATGGCGTAGGCCGCCAGTGTTCCCAAATCCTTCGCCGTGGAATAATGTCCTGGGCTATCCAGGCCGTTGGGATTTTCAAAGTGCGTGCCGGTCAGGCCGAGACTGCGCGCCTTGTCGTTCATCAGCGCCGCAAAGCCCTCCACGGTGCCGCCGCAGTAAATGGCCAACGCCACGGCAGCATCGTTGCCGGAGGACAGCATCAGCCCGTAAAGCAGCTCCTGCAGGGTGAGTACCTCCCCCTCCTTGAGATACATGGAGGAGCCCTCGATGCCCACCGCTTCCTTGGGAATGCGCATTCTGTCCAGGACGTTGCACTGCTCGCAAACGATCAGCGCCGTCATGATCTTGGTTGTGCTGGCAATCAGACTGCGCTCCGTGGGATTTTTCTCATAAAGCACCCGGCCGCTGACGGCGTCCACCGCATACGCCCGCCGGGCGGACACGGCGCCCGCCCTCACCGGCAAAAACAGGACGGCGGCCAGCAATGCAGCCGCCGTCCCGGCGAAAAATCGTCTCATTTCTTCTCACCCGGGGCTATTGTGTCCCATTTGATGGAAACTATGCGTCACGGGTGACCGCGCAGATCAGTCTTTCTTCTTGGCGTCAAGATAGGCGGTGAGCTTGTCCAGCGTGTCCGGCACCATTTCCACAATGCGGTCTGCGGTGGAACTGGCAGGCTCCGCCACGGGCATCATGCGCACGTTGCCGTCCTTGACAATAAGGAAGCAGATGGGCGTCACCTTGACGCCGCCGCCCACGCCGCCGCCAAAGGGATTGTCACCGGCCGCCGTCTTCTTGGTAAAGTCGGAACCGCCGCCGCCAAAGCCGACGCTGACCTTGGACACGGGGATGATCGTCACGCCGTCGGGCGTGGAGATGGGTTCGCCGATGACGGAGTTCACGTCCACCATCTCGCGAATCTTCTGAATGGTACTTTCAAGCATATTGGGAATCTGGCTCATGGGTAGCACCGCCTTTTCGTTTTTTCTGAAGTATTAGAAATTCTTTCAGCGCCCGGACGCCGTACACGATGGCAAGACCCAGAAGTCTTCCCAGGGTGACGGTCAAGTCCAGCCGCGCAATGACCAGTGTTTCGGACGCGGTAAAGTCGCACTCGACCTCCACATCCCGTTTTTTTATCACGAACAGCCGTTCCAGCCGGGGCATCAGATTGCCCACCGCTGCCCAGGCTCTTCCGTAATTGACCGCAAGGTCGCAGGGGTCGCCCCCTGCCAGTATCAGCTTCAGCTCCAGGCGGTTCACCCGCAGCTTCCGCCGGAAAGCTCCCAGAAAGTTCAGCGCGACCTTCACCAACGGCAAAAAGTCCCGCAAACTGCCGCCTTTTTCTTTCCTGTCCGCCGGAGGTTCCTGTTTGGGGGGCTGTGGCGGCTTTGGGAGGGATTCTTCCTCGCTTCCGGGCTGCTTGTCCGTTTTTGGAGGAGGCTTCGGCTTTTTCTCCTTCTTTTTTCGGGGGAACAGGGTCAGCCGGACAGGGCCTGCAATGACCCGCAGCAGCGCCCTCTCTCCGCCGTACCGGGCGCTGACGCCCAGGGGCAGGATTCCCAGAAGGAATACCACGCCCAGCGCAATCCACCAGCCCATTATGCTTCCTCCCCGGCGGGGGGCTGTTCGGGCAGCTCCACCGGCTCGCCGAAGGTGATCTTTTCGATGGGGGGCAGTTCCTCCAGGGAGCTGAGACCGAAGGTACGCAGGAAATCCGGCGTCGTTTTATACTGAATCGGACGTCCCGGAACGTTCAGACGTCCCGCCTCCTCGATGAGCTTCTTATTGAGCAGCGCCGCCACGGAATAGGCGCTGTCCACCCCGCGAATCTGTTCCACCATGGCCTTCGTCGCCGGCTGGTAGTAGGCGATGATGGTCAGGGTTTCCAGCTGGGAGGACGAAAGCTTCGGAGGCTTTCGGGTTTCCAGCGCCTTCGTCACATAGTCCGCCATTTCCCCGGAGGACACCATCTGGTAGCCCTTTTCCAGCTTGAGAATGCGGATCCCCCGGCGCTCAAAGGCATATTTGTCCGCCAGATCGTCGGCGGCCTTTTCCACATCCGACGCGTCCGTTTCCAGCGCGGCGGCGAGTCTGGCAATATCGATCCGCTCGCCCGCGGCAAAGAGAATGGCCTCAATAGCGCGCTGTAGCTCTTCCGATTCCATCAGGTCATCTCCTCTCTTGGGTGCTTGTCCAGCAGACGGACGTTGGGGTTCTCCCCGCCGGGGTCGTCCTCCAGCGTCACGGAGTTTGTTTTACACAAATCCAGAATGGCGAGAAAGGTCGCCACCACCTCGGAGCGGCTTCGGCTGCCCCGGAACAGGTTCTTCAACCGCTCCACGCCCCGCAGCAGCAGCTGGCGAAGCACCTCGCCGGTTTTCCGGCCGATGGGGTATGGCTCTTTTCCTACGATGCCCCGGAAATTGGCGGTGGGCGGGGGCAGCTGACGCTGACTGCGCTCGGCGATGATGTCCAGCGCCCGAAGTAAATCGATCACATCGTGCTGATAGCGGTAGCCCTGCTCTCTGCGCAAAGGTTCCGGCTCCTTGGTGAACAGGCAGCGGCCGATCTCGTTTCTCGGCTCCAGCACCGCCACGGCCTGCCGGATCTGCTCCATGGCTTCCTTCCGCTTCCGCTCCACTAGAGACTGACGCAGCAGGTCCAGCTCGCTTTCCGCCTCGGCCTGTTCCGCCGCCGACAGGAGCATTTTGGTTTTGATCAGCATCAGGTGGGATGCCATGGTGATGAACTCGCTGGCGATCTCCATATCCAGCCGCTTCATTTCGTCCAGGTAGCCCAGATAC
>CAKTKF010000205.1 GCA_934569215.1 uncultured Oscillospiraceae bacterium | reverse complement strand
CGTCCCCCAGCAGGGGGTGTCCCGCGTGGGCGAACTGGGCGCGGATCTGATGCGTGCGGCCGGTGATCAGCTCGCACTCCACCAGAGAAAGCCCCGCCGCGCTTGCGAGGGTCTTGTAGTTGGTCTGGCAGGTCTTGCTGCCGGGCTGGGGCGTGTCCGTGACGTACACCCGGTTTTTCTGGGCGTCCTTGAAAAGATACCCCTTCAGGCTCCCCTCTCCGGGCTTGGGCGTCCCTTCCACAATGGCAAGATACCGCTTGTCGATCTCCCGATCCTTGATTTTCTGGTTCATCACCCGCAGGGCTTCCGCCGTCTTGGCGGCGATCACGATGCCCCCGGTGTTCCGGTCAATCCGGTTGCACAGCGCCGGGGTGAAGGCGTTTTCCTCCCGGGGACGCCACTCCCGCTTCTGGTACAGGTAAGATTGAATGTGGTCGATCAGGGTTCGGCCGTACTCCGCGCCGTCATGGGGATGCACCGCAAGGCCGGGGCGCTTGTCCACAAGCAGAATGTTTTCGTCCTCGTAGACGATGCTCAGCTTGGGATTCGCCACGGTGAGATAGGCGTTGTCCTCCCGGGGCTTGTCAAAAAACTCGTCGTTGATATACAGCTGTAAGACGTCGCCCTCTTGCAGCCGGGTGTCCCGGTCGATGCGCTTGCCGTTGCACTTGATGCGCTTGATGCGGATATATTTCTGCGCCAGGGACGCCGGAAGCAGCGGAACTGCCTTCGCAAGAAAGCGGTCTAGGCGCTGCCCCGCGTCGTTCCGGCCGATGGTAAACTCTTTCATGTGTTTCTTCCCATGTTTTCGTCGAAATGTTGGTTGACCTGCTCCGTGAATTCCAGCGCGGCGTTGTAGCCGAGCTTTTTCTGACGGTTGTTCATGGCGGCAACCTCCAGAATCATGGCAAGGTTCCGCCCCGGGGTGATGGGGATGGTGTTCATGGGGACTTTGACCCCCAGCAGCTCCATGTACTGCTCCTCCAGACCCAGCCGGTCATAGACCTCCTGGGTGTTCCACGGAACGATGTTCACGATCAGGTTGATCTCGTTTTCCGTGCGGACGGCGCCCATGCCGAACAGCTTCGCCACGTTGACGATGCCGATGCCCCGCAGCTCGATGTAATTGCGGATCAGCTCGGGAGCGGTACCCACCAGCGAGTTTGTGGAGACCTTGCGGATTTCCACGGCGTCGTCGGCGATCAGCCGGTGGCCGCGCTTGAGCAGCTCCACGGCGGCCTCACTTTTGCCGATGCCGCTGTCGCCGATCAGGAGAATGCCCTCGCCGTAGACCTCCACCAGCACGCCGTGGCGGGTAATCCGGGGCGCCAGCGCGGCTTTCAGGTAGGTGATGATGGTGGAAACGATGGTGCTGGTGGCTTCCTTGGTGCGCAGGACGGTGACATTGTGCTTCTGCGCCATCTGGAGGCACTCGGCGTGAGGCGGGATGTCCCGGGCGATGAGCAGCGCCGGGAATTTGTAGGAAAACAGCCGGTCGAAAATTGCGCCCCGCTCCTTGGGCTGCAATTTGTCCACATAGCTCATTTCCACATTGCCCATGACCTGCAGACGCATAGGCTCGTAATGGTCAAAATAGCCCGCCAGCTGAAGGCCGGGTCTTGCCACGTCCTCAACGGTGATGCGGATGGCGTCAAAATCCGTGGACGCATAGGTGACTTCCAGATTAAATTCCTTTACCAGCGTTTTCAGCGGCACACTGTATGTATCCGTCATGGTTTTCACCCCGAAAGCAAGCTTTTCCCCACCATTATACCCGTACGGGGCGGGAATATCAATACATTTCAAAAAAACAAATTATTTTGAAAAAAACACTTGCATTTTACCGCGAAATCTGATATCATATCTAAGCGCCTGTGAATTGGCGTATTTATCGAGTTATTATCGGATGGGAGGTGCTAGAAAATGGCTAAGTGTGATTTTTGTGGTAAGGGCGTAACCTTCGGTATCAAGGTCTCTCACTCCCACAGACGTTCCAACCGTGCATGGAAGCCCAACGTGAAGCGCGTCAAGGCTGTCGTTAACGGGACCCCCTGCCATGTGTACGCTTGTACCAGATGCCTCCGCTCCAACAAGGTTGAGCGCGCCGTCTGATTATCTTGGCATATAAATCCGCCGCTGAAAATTTCAGCGGCGTTTTTATTTTGTCTTCTATTATGTAAAGTCGATGCTTCCCCTTCCGGGGAAGCATCGTTCGTTTCACCATATCCAATTTTACAGCAGCGCCATCACGGCATCGGCGTACTGGGCGGCAGTGGCCGCGGTGCCGTCGCTCTTGACTTCAACCGTGCATTCCTCCATGGCCTTTTCCAGGCGCGCGGCGGCATCCGTGCGGCAGATGTGGCGAAGCAGCATGGCGGCGGCCTTGATGATGCTGGCCGGGTTGGCATAGTCCCCCATGCCCCGCTCGATCATCCGGGGGGCGGAGCCGTGGATCGCCTCAAACATGGCGTAGCGGTCGCCCACGTTGGCGCTGCCCGCCGTGCCGACACCGCCCTGAATCTGAGCGGCCTCGTCGGTGATGATATCGCCGTAGAGGTTGGGCAGCAGCACCACCTGGAACTGCTCCCGCAGCGGCTCCTTCAGCAGATTCGCCGTCATGATGTCGATGTAATAATCGTCCACGGTGATGCCGGGATAGTCGGCGGCGACCTCATGGCAGATGGCGGTGAATTTTCCGTCGGTCTTCTTCATGATGTTGGCCTTGGTGACCACCGCCACGTGGGTCTTGCCGTTGTTTTTGGCGTAGTCAAAGGCGGCTCTGGCAATCCGGCGGGTACCCAGATCGGTCGTGATCTTAAAGTCCACCGCCATGCCGGGCAGCTCCACGCCCCGGCTGCCCAGAACGTACTCACCCTCGGTATTTTCCCGGAAGAACATCCAGTCGATATTCTTTTCGGGGATACACACGGGACGGCAGTTGGCATACAAATCCAGCTCCCGGCGCATGGCCACGTTGGCGCTCTCCATCTTGCCGCCCATGGGGGTGGTGGTGGGGCCCTTCAGCAGCACGTCGCAGGTCTTGATCTCCGCCAGAACGTCATCGGGGATGGCCTTGCCGCAGGCCATGCGGTTCTCGATGGTCAGCCCCTCAATCTGCCTGATAACGATGGAACCCGCCGCGATCTCCTCCGCCAGCAGCTTTTCCAGCACCCGGGTGGCCTGCGCCGTGATGATGGGGCCGATACCGTCGCCGTCAATAACGCCGATGACAACCTGCTTTTTGGTGGCAAAGTCCGTCTTTTCCCCGTTCATGTTCCGGATTCTCTCCAGCTGCTCCTCCAGCAACTTCTGAAATGCCTCACAGGCATGTGTAATTTCCTTC
The DNA here is from genome assembly GCA_934569215.1 of uncultured Oscillospiraceae bacterium. GTDB lineage: Bacteria > Bacillota > Clostridia > Oscillospirales > Oscillospiraceae > Faecousia. Next base: position 12 of record CAKTKF010000205.1, on the reverse strand, counting down.
ATTATTGTCCGC
>CAKTKF010000204.1 GCA_934569215.1 uncultured Oscillospiraceae bacterium | reverse complement strand
GACCACCGCGGGAACCGCCATCTGCACCATCCGTTTTTTGACGCTGCCGGTTCCCATGTCCTGATTTGTTTCTTTTGGCATATTTCTACCTCATTTCAATTCCTGCTCCATGGCGCGGATGTTTTCTTCCATCTTCCGGGTGACGGACAGGAGGACTGCGCTTTCCTCATCTGTGACGCCCTCGCGGATACGGCGGATGAATTCCCGCTGGACTGCCCGGCCGTCTTCCGCAATTTCTCTCGCCCCGTCGGTCAGCGCCAGATGGACGGCTCTGCGGTCTGACCCGTCCGCCCGACAGGCAACCAGCCCTCGCTGCTCCAGACTCCGTAGAGAAAGGGAGACATGCCCCTTGGACATGCCCCGCCCCCGGACGATATCCGCCGCCCGGTTCCGCTCCGGGTTGTTGGCCAGAAACAGCAGCACATCCAGCTCGTTGTGGGTCAGGTTCCATTTTTTGCAGACCGGCTCCATCAGGCGGCTGTAGCTTTTCTGCGCCCGAAGCGCCGTTTCAAAAAAAGCAAACTGCATATGCACGCCTCCTTTGGTTCATTTTTGAACGAAGTTACTATAGCACGCACCGGGGCGGCTGTCAAGAAAAAGTTCAAAAATAAACTAAAATTCCCCTGCCAAACGGCAGGGGAATGAAGATATATGGTTATCCAACCGCCACCGGCTGGATGAAGTCCCTGTGGACGTAGCCCCAGGTTCCGGCATATTCCGCCAGCGCAAAGGTTCCGCAGAGCGCCAGCACGGTGAATTCATCGTCCTTTGGAATTGTTACGATGACCTCGGCGGCGGTGTCCGGGTGGGTGCGAAGGTTGATGAATTCGTTACACTGGGCATAGTACCGTTCGGCGGTCACCGGCTCGAAAACGTCCTCCACCGGGTAGGATATTTCGTCCTGAAAGTGCCACCATTCTCCGAAATACCCCTCAAATCCGTACTTTTCCATGGTGTTCTGCAACAGCAGGGCGTGCTCCGTGGGGATTTCCTCCACGTCGGAATAGTCCCGGTCGGCCTTGCCGGAAAAATCGTCAAAGCCCGTGGGCATTTCCAGCTCGCTCCCGGACATGTCCACAAGCGTCACGTCCACGGTGTTTCCCCGGCTGTGGGCGCTGAAGCCCCGGTTGGGGTTCGCCACGTAGGTGTCGTCGGGGCAGACCTCCCAGAGCCTGAACTGGGCGCTCACCGGACGGAAGCCGTCCCAGATCTTCAGCGTCAGCCCCTGCCCGGCCAGCTCCGCGCATACGGCCTGAAGCTTTTTCACCGTGCCGTAGCGGAGGAAAACCTCGGTGAATTCATAGATTCGATGGCCGGTAAAATTTTCCGTACCGGCGTAGGGCAGCTCCTGCAGCACGTCGGGGAGGTAGTCCCGAACCCGGACAAAGTCGGCGTCCTCCGGTTCGGGACGCTCGATGCCCGCGGGCGCAGTTCCCGGCTGGGTTTCCGCCGCCGTTGGGACGGTGGTTTCCCGCGTCTGCGTCGGCGCGGTCGCGGCGGCGTCCACCGGGGCATGGCAGCCGGATAATGTCAGGGCAAGCGCCCCTATCAGTATCATGGAGATCATTCCTTTCACACAAATCCCTCCTGCACAGGGTTGCATCAATGCGGCCATTATACCACGGTGTGTCCGGAAAAGCAAAAGATAATTCCGGCGTTCGGGCGGCTCCAAAGAGCCGCCCGCCGTCGTTATTTCCAGAGATACACCCGGCACTCGTAGGGCTGCAAACAGTCTTCCAGCGGCTCGGGATAATTGCACAGAATCAGTTCCCCGTCCTCCGGGCGGAAGCCCTTGGGCGCATGGAAGGGGGTGTTCTTTTTCGCAAAGGAGCAGACCACCAGAATTTTCTGCTGCCCGTCGTCCATGGAATACAGATAATGCCTGCCGGAAAGCTTCTGGTACTCCCGGTACTCGCCGTACCGGACGCAGGAAAGGCTCTTGCGCAGAGCGACAGCCTTGCGGTAGAAGTTCAGCACGGAGTCCGGGTCGGCGTCCTGCTGGGCGACGTTGATGTCTTTATAATTTTGGTTGACATAAAACCACGGCTTTCCGGTGGTGAATCCGGCGTTTTCGCTGCTGTCCCACTGCACCGGCGTGCGGGCGGAGTCCCGGGAGGAGCGCCACAGCCGGTGCAGACGCACCTCCTCCGGCTTATTTAGAGCCGTGTGGGCATAGGTGTAGCGGGTCTGCACGTCCTCATACATGTCAGCGCGTTCCGGCCGCCAGTTGGTCATGCCGATCTCCTGTCCCTGATAGATGAAGGGCGTCCCCTGCTGGAACAGGTACATGGCGGCAAGACATTTGGCGCTCTGCGCCCAGAATTCCTCGCTTCCGTAGCGGGAAACGATTCTGGGATGGTCGTGGTTTTCGATGTAAAGGGAGTTCCAGCCCCGGCCGCGAAGCTTCTCCTGCCAGGAGGAAAAGGCTTTTTTCATCCGCCGCAGGCTGAATTTCGTGGGGAGGTAATCGGTGAACAGGCAGTCGGCGGCGACGCACTGGAACTGAATCATCATGTCCAGCTGGCCGTCCTTCTCGTCAATGTACGTCAGCGCCCATTTCGGCGTCACCATGGGGGCTTCCGCCAGGGTGAAGCAGTCATAATGATCCAGCACGTCGTGCTTGAATTCGCTCAGGTATTCGTGGATGTGGGGGCCGTGATTGTAGTGTGGCATCCCCTTGCAGGTCGGCATCAGGTGATCGTCCGGCAGGCCTTCCTTCTTGGAGATGTAGGTGATGACGTCCTCCCGGAAGCCGTCCACGCCCATGTCCAGCCAGAAGCGCAGAATCTCCTTCACTTCTTCCCGCACCTTGGGGTTGTCCATGTTCAGGTCGGGCTGCTTCACGGCAAACAGGTGCAGGTAGTATTCGCCGCGAACCTCGTCGAATGTCCAGGCTTTTCCCTCAAAGAAGGAATCCCAGTTGTTGGGGAGCTTCCCGCCGGGCTTTCCGGGACGCCAGATGTAGTAGTCGGTGTAGGGGTCGATGCGCTGGCGGCTTTTCTGGAACCATTCATGCTCGTCGCTGGTGTGGTTCACCACAAGATCCATGACGACCTTCATGTCCCGGGCATGGGCGCCCTCCAGCACCTTTTGGAACGCCTCCACGCCGCCGAACTCCGGCGCGATGTCCCGGTAGTTGGAGATGTCGTAGCCGCAGTCCGCCCCGGGGGAGGGGTAGATGGGCGAAAACCAGATGCCGTCGCAGCCCAGGCTTTTGATGTAGTCCAGCTTTTCATACACGCCCCACAGGTCGCCCATGCCGTCGCCGTTGCCGTCCTTGAAGGATCGCGGCCAGATCTGGTAAAACACCTTATCCTTGTACCACCGTTTGCGCTCCATGCAGTTCACTCCTTTT
>CAKTKF010000203.1 GCA_934569215.1 uncultured Oscillospiraceae bacterium | reverse complement strand
CCTTTCCTTTATACTATACCACAAAAAAGTAGACACCCACACTTTTGTGAGTGTCTACTTTCATTTTACAGGTACACTGCTTTCCCGGCAGGGCGCTTTTTTTACACAGAAAAAGTCCACTGTAATCTTTCGACTACAGTGGACTTGGCAGAGGATGAGGGATTCGAACCCCCGCAAACGGAGTCAGAGTCCGGTGTGCTACCGTTACACAAATCCTCTATATGTGACCCGGGGCCACATGGTGGAGACAACAGGACTCGAACCTGTGACCTCATGCGTGTGAAGCATGCGCTCTAACCAGCTGAGCTATGCCTCCATACCGAAGCAGAGCTTATTATACCACGTTTTTCCGGAAAGTCAACCACTTTTTCCGGAATTTCCTTTTTTTCTTTTTGCGCCCCACCTTTTCAGGTGGGGCGTGGGAAAGCTATCTGTATGGCTGCACGTATCGTTCATGGCTCAGACTTTGTGGTCGCGCGTGAGCGCCGGAGACAAGGCCGAGCATGGCGTAGATCGTAACCACCGAAGAACCACCGTAGCTGATCAACGGCAGGGTCAGGCCGATAACGGGCATGACGCCGATGCACATGCCGGTGTTAATCATCACCTGAAACATCAGCGCGGACGCAGCGCCGTAGCATACCAGCCGGCGCATATAGTCCTGGCAGTGCATACCCACATAGATGCACCGGGCGATGATGGCCATTTCCATGATCATGATCGCGAGACACCCCACGAAGCCCAGCTCCTCGCCCATGGACGAGAAAATATAGTCCGTGTGCTGGGCGAACAGACTGCCGCTCTGGGTACGGTTGCCGTTAAACAGCCCCTGACCCGTCAGGCCGCCGCCGGTGAGGGAGCGCAGGTTCATCATGGAGTGATAGCGTTCGTTGGTGCCCGTGGGGTCGATGGTGTCGTCAAACAGGATCAGAAACCGGTTCTGCTGATATTCGCCCAGGAACTGCCACAGGATCGGGAACGCCGCCGCGATCAGGCCGATGGCCAAGGCAAACCACCACAGGCTGACGCCGCCGCCGAAGGCCATACCGATGAAGATAAACACGAAGATCAGGGAAACGCCCGCGTCGCCGGACAGCACCATGTTCAGTCCCACCAGCAGTCCCAGATGAAGGCACATGTGCATGACAGACGGGATACTGGATATCCGGTTCTGATGCGCCGACATGACCGAGGCCATGATAACGACGTAGGTGATCTTGCAGATCTCAGCGGGCTGAACGCTGATGAAGCCCAGGTCGATCCAGCTTCGGTTGCCGGAGCCGTGGTCGGTGCCCAGAGGGCTTACCAGCATGAGAAGCAGCGCACAGTTAAAGGTCACCATCACCATCCGGTGTTCCGAAAGAAAATCCAGATCGATGGAGGACACCAGCGCGTACATCATAACGCCCAGTCCGGTGGCCGCCAGCTGAATGATAATATATTTGATGTTGCTGCCAAACTTGTCGGCGGAAGTGGCGCTGGCAATAAAAACGCAGCCAAAACCGGACACGATCAGGCACAAAACCAGCAGAAATATGTCGCCTTTTTTCCAGAAATCCTTTAATTCATCCAAATACCGGCCCAAATAACCGCCTCCTTTCCATCATGGCTTCCCATTATACCATTCTTCCGGAGAAAAGTAAATAGACGAAATGTGAACGCGCCTTTAACATTGTTCGGGGCATTTTCGTCCGCCGGGGGTGGGCAGGGGATAGCGGCGCGGTAATACTATTTCTTCATAAAATGATTTCATCATTTTATGAAAGCCGTTTCACGGCAGACCGCCTGGGCGGCGGTAAGAAATGTATTGACTTCGTTTTTTAGCGGCAGTGGCCGCTGGCCGCAATCCTGCGGCCTAATAAAACGCTTTTCAGCGTTTTATTAAAAACTCGTATAAAACGGGCAGAATCCATAGAACCCGGAAAAAATATTCATCGGTTTTCATCCGGTTTTACTTGACAAAATGGAAAAATGGTATTATTCTAAGTGGGAATCTGCAAGAATTGGAAACGTTTCAAATTTCCGAAACTGCCGTTTTTCCGCCGCCGCAGGGGCGTCCTCCCCCGGAGTTCCTCCGGAGAACCCACGCTCAGACGGATACCGGCAAAAAGTTTCCTGTTTGCCGTTTTCGGGGCGGTTTCAACTGGACATGCTGATCGGAATATGATATACTATCAAAAGTCTGTCTGGAAGGAACCGTATCAATAAGCCATGGCGGCGCGCCCGCTTTAAGAATGGAGAGCTAACATGAACAACAACTGTCTGAACATCCTGAAATGGACGGAGGCACAGCTCAAGTACACCTACGACGTTTCTTTGCAGGAGGCCACCCCTCAGGAGCTGCATGAAGCGCTGGGTCAGGCTGTTATGATGGCCATTTCCGACGATTGGAGCCATTCCAAGAAGACCCGTATGCCCAATCGCAAGGCCTACTACATCTCTGCCGAGTACCTGATCGGCCGTCTGGTGTATTCCAACCTGTTCAACCTGGGCATCCTGGACGAGATGAAGGAGCTGTTTGCCGAGCACGGGGTTGACCTGGCGGTTCTCGAGGACATCGAGGACGACGCTCTGGGCAACGGCGGCCTTGGCCGTCTGGCGGCCTGCTTCCTGGACAGCGCCGCTTCCACGGACATTCCCCTGTCCGGCTACGGCCTGCGCTACAAGTTCGGCCTGTTCAAGCAGAGCTTTGACGCCGACGGCAGCCAGGTGGAGAACGCCGACGACTGGACGAAGTTCGGCGACCCCTGGTCCTTCCGCCGCTATAACCACACCGTGAAGGTCAAGTTCCCCGACCATACCGTTCTGGCCGTTCCCTACGACGTTCCCGTCATCGGCTACGGCACCGAGAACGTGGGCACGCTGCGGCTGTGGCAGTGCGAGGCCGAGGAGGAGCTGGACTTCAACGCCTTCAACAATCAGGACTACCTGCGGGCTTTGGAAGCCAAGAACAAGGCCGAGGACATCACCCGCGTCCTGTACCCCAACGACTCCACCTGGGAGGGCAAGCGCCTGCGCATCAAGCAGCAGTATGTGCTGTCGTCCGCGTCCCTGCAGGATATGCTGCGCACCTTCAAAATGGCCCACGGCGATGATCTGAGCCGCTTTGCCGAGTTCTACGCGGTGCAGCTCAACGACACCCATCCCGCCATGTCCATCCCCGAGCTGATCCGCCTGCTGATGGCGGAGGGCATGAGCTTTGACGATGCCTTCAACGTCGCCCAGAAGACCTTCTCCTACACCAACCACACCGTCATGGGCGAGGCGCTGGAAAAGTGGCCGCTGGATCTGATGCGCAGCGTGGTTCCCGAGATCGTGGACATCATCTGCCGCATTGACCAGAAGCTCAAGTGGGAGCATCCGGGTCTGTTCATCGTGAAGGACAACAC
>CAKTKF010000202.1 GCA_934569215.1 uncultured Oscillospiraceae bacterium | reverse complement strand
ACATGGTCTGCGCCCCCGCCGTCACCGACGGGAAGCTCATCACCGGCACGTCCGCAGGCTGCGCCGTTCCCTTTGGTCTGGCACTAATCGCCGCCCTGAAGGGTCAGGCCGCCGCACAGACCGTCGCAGAACAGATCGTCATTCGCTGACCTGGAGGAACACAATATGGATAACAAACAGTTTCCCGAACGGGACGAGGAGGAAATCATTCCCGAAGAGCTGACCTTCTTTCCCGCCAACGAGGAATCGGAGGAAATCGGAGATGTCCCCATCTCTGAAGAAGTGACTGGGGAGGAACCCGCTTTCCAGCCCGAGGAAACTCCTGCGGAGACAGAAGAACCCGCTGCGGCGGATATCCCCGTCGAGGAAGACGTTCCCGCATTTGAGGATGATTCCACCCAGGAAGCAGCTCCCGTTTATGAGGACGTCTCCCTCATTGCGGACGCCCCTGCCCCGGAAGAAACGCCTGCGCCCCCGGCTGACTCTGCCGAGCGCGGCCGCTCTTTCATGGATCGTATCCCGGACGTGGACGACGGCATAGAGGAATCCTATGATAGCCGGCTCGCCGAGCCAGAGATCGGCAGCGAGATCATCCCCGACGACAGCGCCATGGAATCCCACGGTATGCTGGAGCACGGCGAGGAGGAGCCGACCTTCGACCCCAGCATTCTAGACGACCCGGACTTGCAGGAGCTGCCGGAGGAACCGGCGGAACCGCCGAAGGACGAGATCGCGGAACAGGAATACCGAGATAGCGATGGCGATTTTGACGCCGCAGCGGATGCTCCCGCTCCGGAAAGAAAAGCGTCCGGCCGTCAGCGCCCCGTCAAAAAAGGACGCCCCAAGAAAACCCGCGGAGAGGGTCTGCTGGGTATCCCCCACATTCTGGTCACCATCGTGTGGCTGGCGCTGATCGTGGTCATCGGCGTGACTCTGGGACGGATGATCTGGGTCTGTGCCGCCGACGTTCTGGCCTTCGGGCGGGAAAATAAGCCCGTCACCATCACCGTTTACGAGTCCGACACCATGGACAGTATCACCGACAAGCTCTACGACGCCGGCCTGATCCGATACAAGAGCCTGTTTGGTTTCTATGCCGACATCTCCCACGCCGAGAAGAAAATCGACCCCGGCATCTACGACCTGAACACCCGGTACGACTATCACGCGCTGGTCAACATGATGTCCGCCAGCTCCACCCGTGAGGTCGTGGAGAATCTGCTGATTCCCGAGGGCTACACCTGCCGTCAGATTTTTGCTCTGCTGGAAGAAAACCGCATCTGCACCGCGCAGGATCTCAGCGCCTACGCCGCCAACGGTGCGCTGAAGGACTACTGGTTCCTGGAAAATGTGACCCGGGGCGACAAATACTGCCTGGAAGGCTTCCTTTTCCCGGATACCTACGACTTCTATAAGAATTCCTCCCCCCGTGAGGTTCTGGAAAAGATGCTGGACAACTTTGACTACCGGTTCAGCGAGGAAATGCGCGCCCAGATCGACACCCTGAACGCCACCGTCACCGACGGAAGCTTCACCGTCCGGGAAGTGACCATTGTCGCGTCCCTCATCGAGAAGGAGAGCGCCGCCCCGTCGGAAAGCCCACGGATCGCCGGTGTTATCTACAACCGTCTGTTCCACTGGGACTACCCCGCCCTGCTGAACATCGACGCCGCCATCATCTACGCCCAGGACGGCGTGTCCGACCACATCGACACCAGTCTGGACAGCCCCTACAACACCTACCTCCACACGGGTCTGACGCCTACGCCCATTGCCAACCCGGGCCTTGCCAGCCTGCAAGCAGCGCTGAATCCCGAGTCCCACAACTACTATTACTACGTTCTGAATCCCGCCACCGGTATGCACCAGTTCTCCACCACCCAGGAAGAGCACGAGCAGTACCGCGCCCAGTTTGCTGCTGCCGCCGCTGCCACTGCCACACAGTCGGAGGGCGAATGAGAAAGCTGGAATTGCTCAGCCCCGCCGGGGACATGGAGCGGCTGGAAATGGCCGTGGCCTACGGCGCGGACGCGGTGTATTTCGCCGGAACAAGCTTTGGAATGCGCTCCTTCGCGGGGAATTTCTCCCCCGAGGAGCTGCCCAAGGCAGTGCGGTACGCCCATGACCACGGCGTCAAGTGTCACGTCACCGTGAACACCATGCCAAGAAATGACGAAATCGCCCGGCTGCCGGAATATCTGGAGCAGCTGGATGACGCCGGGGTGGACGCCCTGATCGTGGCCGACCTGGGCGCATTCACCCTGGCCGTGAAATATGCCCCTCACTGCGAAAAGCACATTTCCACCCAGCAGTCCATTGCCAATTATGTCTGCGCCCAGGCGTGGTTTGACCTGGGTGCAAAGCGGGTGGTTCTGGCGCGGGAGTGCAGTCTGGAAGAAATCCGCGCCATCCGCCGGAAGGTCGATCCCGCACTGGAGATCGAGACCTTTGGCCACGGCGCCATGTGCGTCAGCTACTCCGGCCGTTGCCTGCTGAGCAACTACATGACGGGGCGCGACAGCAACCGCGGCGCCTGCGCCCAGCCCTGCCGGTATCAGTACGCCCTGATGGAGGAAAAGCGCCCCGGGGAGTATTTCCCGGTTTTTGAGGACGAAAAGGGTACTTACATCTTAAATTCCCGGGATATGTGCATGATCGACCACTTAAGCGACCTGATGGACGCGGGCGTGGACTGCATCAAGATCGAAGGCCGTGCGAAATCCGCCTACTATGCCGCCATCGTCACGGGAGCCTACCGCCACTGCATCGACGACGCCGCCGCTGGCAGGGTGCTTGACCCCGTCTGGCGGGATGAGGTGGATCACATTTCCCACCGCATCTACTCCACCGGCTTCTATTACGGTGAACCGGGGCAGTACGTAGCTTCCTCCCGGTACATTCGGGAGTGGCAGATTGTGGCAAAGGTGGAATCCTGCGACGAAAACGGGCTGGCGGTATGTCGCCTGAACAACAAATTCCGCGCGGGAGACGCGCTGGAAGTTGTCGGCCCCGATGTGCGCCCCTTCCCCATCACCGCTCCCATCATGGCCGATTCCGACGGCAACCCGCTGGAAGAACCGCGAACCCCCCAGATGAAATTCACTATCCAACTGCCGAAGACCGTGCCGCCTATGAGTATGCTCAGGAGAAGCGTTGACCTGTCCGCAAAGTAAAAATTTATGCGCCTGCCATTTCAAAATGGCAGGCGCATTCTTTATCCCTTACGGTAAATAATTTTGGAAAAAGCGAGAATTTCGGTTTGTTTGGTCGAACAGGTTATTATGCTGCTCCAAAAGTCAGTTCTTCAGGCTTTGCAGCGGCGCGGGAATTCTGCCGCCGCGGGCGATAAAGTCATCGCTGGATTTGTCATGCACCGGCATCACCGGGGCAC
>CAKTKF010000201.1 GCA_934569215.1 uncultured Oscillospiraceae bacterium | reverse complement strand
GGAAAAGGTGATTCTTCCCGAAACGCCCGCAGCCCCGAAAAAAGCGGCCAAATGACAGATGACGGCGTGACCGGGTTCGGTCACGCCGTTTTTGTGCGAAAATATGCAGCAAAACAATTTAGCGTGTGCAGGAAACTTTGTGCAATTCACAGATTTCTTGCGTTTTATGCCGAAAAATGAATTTTCGGACAATATGATGTTGCATTTTCGAGGCTTCGGACATATAATATACACGTAAAACTTGTCAAAATGCCGAAAGGATGATTGATATGACTCCCTATTCCTGCATGACCCGGGAAGAACTGGAACGTGAATACGGCAGTGTGCTGGCGTCCTACGAAGCCTGCAAGGCGCAGGGGCTGAACCTGAACATGGCGCGGGGCAAGCCCGCCAAGAAGCAGCTGGATCTGGTCAGCGGCCTGCTGACCGTGCTGCAAACCCCCGAGGACTGCTTCGACGACGGCGTGGACGCCCGGAATTACGGCGAGCTGGCAGGCATTCCCAGCGCCCGGAGATATTGGGCGGATGTGCTGGGCTGCAAGGCGGATCAGGTATTTGTCGGTGGTGCGGCTTCTCTGAATATGATGTTCGACGTAGTGTCCCGCGCCTATACCCACGGCCTGCTCCACAGTCCCAAGCCCTGGTGCCGGGAGGAAAAGGTGAAATTTCTCTGCCCCGCCCCCGGCTATGACCGGCATTTCCAGATCGGCGAGTTCTTTGGCGCGGAGCTGATCCCTGTCCCCATGACCCCTGAAGGCCCGGACATGGACATGGTGGAGGAGCTGGTGAAGGATCCCCAGGTCAAGCTCATCTGGACGGTTCCCAAATATTCCAACCCCGACGGCATCATTTATTCCGACGAGACCATCCGCCGCTTTGCCCATCTGAAACCCGCCGCCCCGGATTTTGCCATCATCTGGGACAATGCCTATGGCGTCCATGAGTTTGAAGGCGACTACGTCCCGTTCCCGGACATCCTGTCTTTGTGTGACGAAGCGGGACGGCCGGACATGGTCTATGAGTTTGCGTCCACCTCCAAGATCACCTTCGCCGGCGGCGGCATTTCCTGCATGGCTGCAAGCGAGGCCAATATCTGCTATTTCACCGGCATTTTCGGCGTGCAGATGATCTCCTACGACAAGGTAAACCAGCTGCGCCACGTGCGTTTCCTGAAGGACAAGGCGCACACCCTGGAGATCATGAAGCTCCACGCCTCCGTCATGGCACCGAAGTTTGAGTGCGTGGCAAAATGGCTGAACCGGGAGATCAAGCCTTTGGACATTGCCCACTGGAACGACCCCAAGGGCGGTTATTTCGTCAGCCTGTTTGCCATGCCCGGCACGGCAAAGCGGGTCTGGACGCTGTGCAAGGAGGCCGGTGTGGTGCTGACCAACGCCGGTGCGACCTACCCCTACCGCAACGACCCGGAGGATTCCAACCTCCGCATTGCCCCCAGCCTGCCCCCGGTGGCCGAGCTGGAAAAGGCCATGGAGGTGCTGTGCCTGAGTCTGCGTCTCGCCGCACTGGAGAAGCTGCTGGTAAAATAAATACGTATTATTTCCACAGGACGGCGTGGCTTCGGCCACGCCGTCTTTTCGCGTCCGCAAAGAAAATCTTGAGAATTTTAACGAAATGTGTTAGGTTTTGAATTGGAAATCCTTCTATCAGGGTGAAGGACAAAACACAGGAGGTGCGTTGAATGAATGATGAACAAATCATACAGCTGTTCTTCACCCGAAACGAGGACGCCATCCGCCAGACGGACGACCGGTATGGCGCGAAGCTCACAAGGCTGTCGGAGAATATCGTGGGAAGCCGGGAGGACGCCCAGGAGTGTGTCAATGACACCTACCTCAAGGCATGGAACACCATTCCGCCCACGAAGCCGATCCACTTTTTTGCCTATCTCGCAAAAATCTGCCGCCACCTTGCCTTTGACCGGCTGGACTGGAACAACGCGGCAAAGCGCAAGGCCGAGGTCGTCGCCCTGACCCAGGAGATGGAGGAATGTATCCCCGGCCAGTGGCAGGAAACGGATGTGAGAAGCGCCGAGATCAGCCGGTTGGTGGGCAGCTTTCTATGGAAGCAGACGGCGGACAACCGGATGATTTTTGTCCGGCGGTACTGGTACGGCGACAGCGTCAGCGAAATCGCTCTGCGCTATGAGATCAGCCAGAGCGCCGTGCTGATGCGGCTGTCCCGGATGCGGGAAAAGTTGGCGGTTTACTTAAAAAAGGAGGGTTTTCAGGTATGACAGGCAAGGATATGTTGCAGGGCATTCAGAATCTGGACGCGGAACTGATCGAGGAATCGGAATTCGGAACATTCGGGAAGAGGAAAGCAAAGGGCTTCGGCAAGAAAAAGCTGCTGTTCATTCTGGCGGCGGCACTGATTATGGCCACCATGACGGCGGCAGCGGCCATCACCCGCTGGACGGCGACCATGCAGTACGGAAACAACGGCGGCACAACGCAGCAGATCTCCGAGCAGGTCAAAAAGCAGGCAGAGCAAAGCGGCCTGTCCGCGACGCCCACCGAGACGAAGAACGGGAAAAAGGAAGCCGTTTCCGCAACGGACAACGGGATCACCGTCACCCTCGCCCAGACGCTGATGGATCAGTACGGCTGCAGAGCCATTTTCCGCATTGAGGGTTTACAGCTGGAAGAAGGGCAGGCACCTTGGGCATGGTGGGACTACCGGGTGGACGGAGAAGTGATGCCCATGAGCTGGGGCACTCAGTTTTTTGACGGCGTGCTTTGGGATGCCGATCACAATCCCACATATGCAAAGAACGGTCAGCCGGTTCCCCGGGTGGGAGAAGACCAACAGCTGCTTCGGGACTATCAGCTGGCCGACGGGAGCATTGAATTCAGCATCGATTTTGCATTCTCTCCGGATGAGAGCCTGTTCGGAAAGGAAATGGCCGTGACCTTCACCGGCTTCGGCATTCAGGGCGAGAAGTTTGAAGACGAGGATATCATGACCACCCCCGGCACTTGGGAGCTGCGCTGGACGCTGGAAGGCACCACGGAGGCACCGAAAAAGTGGACGCCCAACGCCAAGGTCGGAGATTTGTGGGACGTGACACTGGTAGAGGCGGAAATCGGCCAGTACAGCATGAAGTTCGCCTTCCGGCTGGGGGATGAATATACGGACGATTTTGATTTTATGGAGAAAACGGGCTGGTCGCCGACCCCGGCGAGCATCCGTCTGAAGGACGGAACCGACATTCGGCCCTACGGCGACGGCAGCGGTTCCTGGGATGCTGACAGCCACACGTACACGTGCATCGAGCATACCTTAAACATGGTTCTGAATCCGGAACAGATCGCAGGCGTGAGCTTCTACAACGGCAGCGAACTGAACGATCAGGGCAAACGGGTGAGTAAGCCGTATTACTACATTCCTTTTGAATAAGCA
>CAKTKF010000200.1 GCA_934569215.1 uncultured Oscillospiraceae bacterium | reverse complement strand
TCACCGCCGACGCCGAAGACCCCGCGTCCGAAAAATCGTACATCAGCACGAACTCCCCGCCACAGTTGGCGCCGTTGGCGTTGATCTGCACCTCCTGCCAGCCCGGCTCCGTGTTCAGCAGAGAAACTAGCCCTATGATGATTGCCACCGCGCCGATGGCAAGAAAGACCGCCGCCAGAGCGATTCGCAGACCCTTTCGTTCCTCAGACACTTCGATTTTCCGGATGGGCGGCAAGCCGGGGCGGCTGTCCTTACCGTTTTTCTTCATGGTGATTCCCACTCCTTGGAAAGAATGCGCGGAGCGGCACAACGCCGCTCCGCGTCAACATTTGGCTACAGCAATGCAAAAACCAGCATCAAAGCAAAGAACAGGATGATCACGGCCAGCGTGATCAGGCCGGCAATCGCGCCTTTTTTACATGCCTTGTAGTTGCGGATGTGATGGAAATGCCGGAATACGCCGGCAGCAATCAGGCCGAGAATGGGCAGGAAGAAGGACAGAATGGAATACCACTTGCTGCCGGTGTCGTGCAGCGGGGTCTCCAGGAAGGCATCGCTGCCGTTTTCATCCACCTTCTGCTCGGTCTGCTCCGGTCTGGGAGCGTCGGGATCCAGAATGGTGATGGACTTGACCTTCTCGCCCTTGGCGCGGATGGCCTTATACTCCTCGATCTCCTTCTTGTTGCCGTAGACAAAGTGGTTATTGCCAATATCCACCAGCTCGGGCTTGTCCTCGCTGTAGTCGTGGACGGAAGGATCGTAGGTAAAGAGAACCTTATTCTTTTCCAGAATGGGGTCGGGAATGGGGATGGCGGAAATCAGGCTGCGGGTATAGGGGTGGAGGGGGAAATCAAACAGCTCCTCCGCCTCCGCGATCTCCACGATATCGCCCTTGTAAATAACGCCGATCCGGTCGGAAATAAACCGCACAATGGACAGGTCGTGGGCAATGAACAGATAAGTGATGTCCCGCTCCTTCTGGAACTTTTTCAGCAGGTTCAGCACCTGGGCGCGGATGGAAACGTCCAGCGCGGAAATCGGTTCGTCAGCAACGACCAGCTCCGGCTCCATGACCATGGCTCTGGCAAGGCCGATACGCTGCCGCTGGCCGCCGGAGAACTCGTGGGGATACCGGGTCAGATGCTCCGGCAGCAGTCCCACTTCGCTGATGATGTTTTCCACCTTGCGGACCCGGTCTTCCTCGTTCTCAAACAGGTGGAAGTTATACAGACCCTCGGACACGATGTAGTCCACGGTGGCGCGCTCGTTCAGGGATGCCGCGGGATCCTGGAAAACCATCTGGATGTTCCGGATGACCTCCCGGTCAAGGCTCTTGGAGGTCTTGCCGGAAATGCGGACGCCCTTATACTGGATTTCGCCTGCGGCGCAGGGATTGACCCGAATGATCGCCCGGCCGATGGTGGTCTTGCCGGAGCCGGACTCGCCCACCAGGGAAAAGGTCTCGCCCTGGTAAATATCGAAGCTGGCATTCTTGACAGCCCTCACAGCATCGTCGCCTTTGCCGAAGGTAATGTCCACATTTTTCAGACTCAGCAGGATCTCTCTGCCATTCTCATCCAGAGGACCATGTTCCGGTAGATGAGAAACACGCACGGTTTCTTTTTCTTTAGACACAGTGAATCCTCCTTAAATGTTGAATGCTTCCACAAGCTTCTCGTGGATGTTTTGGATGATTTCGGGCTTTTCCACCTTCGGTGCTCTGGGATCCAGCAGCCAGGTCTTGGCAAAGTGTGTCTCGGAGACCTGGAACATAGGCGGCTCCCGCAGCGTGTCGATCTCCAGGCAGTAGGGATTCCGGGGAGCAAAGGCGTCGCCCACGATCTTGTTGTACAGAGACGGGGGCGTGCCGGTGATGGAATACAGCTTGGTGTTCCGCTGCGCCAGCTGAGGAAGGCTGGACAGAAGCGCCCAGGTATAGGGATGTCTGGGATCGTAGAACACTTCCTCGCAGGTACCCAGCTCCACGACCTGACCGCCGTAAAGCACCGCGACCCGGTCGGCCACGTTGGCCACAACGCCCAGGTCATGGGTGATGAAGACAATGGTGTAGCCGAATTCCTTCTGCAAATCCTTGATCAGCTTCAAAATCTGCGCCTGAATGGTCACGTCCAGAGCGGTGGTCGGCTCGTCGCAGATCAGAATTTTCGGCTGGCAGGACAGGGCGATGGCGATGACGATACGCTGACGCATACCGCCGGAATACTGGAAGGGGTAATCGTCAAACCGGGATTCCGCATTGGGAATGCCCACCTTCTTCATCAGCACCAGAGCGCGCTCTCTGGCCTCCAGCTCAGAGCAGTTCTGGTGCTTGAGGATGACGGAGGTGATCTGCTTGCCGATGGTGATGATGGGGTTCAGGGATGTCATGGGGTCCTGGAACACGGTGGCAATCTTGCCGCCGCGGATCTTCGTCCAGTCCTTGGAATACTTGATCTTGGCCAGGTTGATGACGCAGGTGCCGTGGAGCATATCCTCGGTCTCGTCCAGGTATTTGACCCGGAAGACCACCTCGTCGAACACGGAATTGCGCACCTCGTCGCTGCTTAAGTCCTTGCCCACGGACATGGCGTCCTTGAAGCTGCTGAGCAACTTACCGATGAGCCTTAGGCGCTTGAACATGGGATAGCGGCCGACGGACAGGTAAATTTCCTTGGCGATGATCTCGTTGCGCGCCTTGGTATCCTCGGAAATGGGGGTGGAAATCTGCTTGGCATACTCCGCCTTCAGTTCTCCCATCCGCTCGTCGAAGTGCTTGCGGTACGCGGTGTCGTTCTTCGCCGCCTGCTTGTGGGCAGCGGCCACGGCAGCGTGCTCCTTTTGCAGTGCCTTGATCTCGGCATCCAGAGCGTCAATCTCGGCGGAAACCTCCTTATGGCGCTCCCGCTCCTTCTTGGGGTCGATGGTCAGCTTGTGGTTATACAGCTCGGTGCGGCGGAAGGTCAGATCGTCGATCTTGGTGGAAATGTTCTGATTTTCCTCTTCACTCAGGCCTTCTCTGGACTTTTTCTCCTCTTCCAGTTCCCGCATGGCGCAGTATGTCTTCGCGCCAAACTCCAGCTGAGCGCATTTATTCAGCTTCTCCCAGGTATTGGCAATGAGCCGCTTCGCCTGGGCGTCCAAGGAAACCTTCGTGTCCGAAAGCTCGTCGTCGTTGAAGATGATGGAACCCTCGCTGATGTAGCCGTTGGTATCCAGCATACCGGCAAAGGTCTTGGTAAATACGGACTTGCCGGAGCCGGACTCGCCCACGATGGCGATGGATTCATTTTCATAGAAGTCCAGAGAGATGCCCCGAATGGCAGACAGGGTTCTTCCGCGAACCCGGAAATTCACGTGCAGGTTCTCAACGGACAGCAATACTTTTTGATTATCCATTCGCGCCACCTCTTACATATGGGTTCTGGGGTCGGAAGCGTC
>CAKTKF010000199.1 GCA_934569215.1 uncultured Oscillospiraceae bacterium | reverse complement strand
CGGGTGTAGCGAGCTGATGGTCATTCTCCCCGGCGAATCGGAAACCGGGACAGGCTCTGCGGTGCTGTATCGCGTTCAGGACGGCAATATTGAGCGCTCGGTGGAGGTCAACGTGTCGGAGGACGCATCTCACATCAAGCGAATCACGGTGGGACGGCTGCTGGGCGGAACCCCTGCGGTATTCGTCGCCAGCGCGGTGAATGAAAGCGCCATCGTAACCGACGTCTTTGCCTGGAGAAACGACCGCTTTTCCAACATTTCCTATTCCAGGGACTCGGACACCAGTGTCCAGACCCTGCGAAATTACTACGTGTATGCCGAGGATATTGACGGCGACGGCGTGATGGAGCTTCCCAGCCTGATCACCATGAAGCGGGTTTCCCCGGAGCAGGAGGGCAAGCAGAAATGCCTCATCCGCTGGTTCGCCATGGACTTGGAGGGCAGGGAGATGGACAAGCTCTTTACCTTCCACAATTACTTAGGCGGCTGGTACATGCAGCTGGCGAGCAGCTGGGCGGCGCGGGTGTCGGTGGATCAGGACGGCGGCCGGTATACGTTCTACGTGTGGGACGAGGACTACCGGCAGGCGCTGGATGTATTCTCCATCTACGCCCTCACCGGCGGAAGCCGGGAGGAGGATGCCACGGTGGACGGCCGGTTTGCCTTCTATCGGGCAGCGGGCGTGGTCTATGCCGCAAAGCTGGAGGCGAATGCGGCGGAATTCGGCATTACAGAGAATCAGCTTATCAACAACTTCCATCTGATTCAGCAGGATTGGAAAACGGGAGAGACTTGAGGGGTGTCATATGAAAAAAGTACTGATTATGGAAGATGAACTGAATATCCGAAGTTTTGTGGTGATCAATCTGAAGCGGGCAGGGTACGACGCCATCGAGGCGGGGAGCGGTCAGGAGGCGCTGGACGCCATTGCCCAGACCCCGGACATTGGCGTTGCCATTCTGGATATCATGGTGCCGGGGGACATGGACGGCTTCGAGGTCTGCCGCCGCATCCGCGCCTCCAACAAGCAGATGGGTATTATCATGCTCACCGCCCGCACGCAGGAGATGGACAAGGTCACCGGCTTGATGACCGGCGCGGACGATTATGTCACCAAGCCCTTTTCTCCCGCCGAGCTGACCGCCCGGATCGACGCGCTGTACCGCCGTATCGGCGGCGACAACTCCGCCAGCTCCGAGCTGCTGACCCAGGGGCCCTTCGTGATGAACACCCGCAACCACACCCTGGAGAAGAACGGGAACCGTATCCGTCTGACACAGGTGGAGTACGCGATTCTGAAGCTGTTCATGCAGAATCCGGGGAGAGCCCTGTCCCGTGAGGACATTCTCTCCGCCGTCTGGGGACGGGATTACGAGGGCGAACTGAAGATCGTGGATGTGAACATCCGCCGTCTCCGCCTGAAAATCGAGGACGACACCTCCAATCCCACCTATATCACCACGGTCTGGGGTCTGGGCTACAAGTGGGGCGCCTAACCCGGAATGAACATGAAGTCCATGAAAAAGACGGGCGGCCTGCGAAAACGCTGGTTGCTGAACACCGTCGGCGTTGTCTTCGCCCTGGGGCTGGTGTGCGTGATGGCGGTAACGGCGTCTTACGCCACCTACTACTACTCCAACATGCAGTCTGACATGGAAAACCGGGCGAAAACCACTACGGATTTTTTTGCCGACTATATCAATCAGGACTACGGCGACTACTACCAGTCCTGTATCACCTACGCCCAGACCTTTGAGGACAAGGGCAAAATTGAGCTGCAATTTATCAACAATCAGGGCAGCCTCGTGGCGTCCTCCTACGGCCCCTGGGCGGGACCGTCTCCCAGTACGTCGGAAATCTGGGATGCCATCAGCATCCGGGACAAAAGCTCCTACATCGGCCGCGACCCGGACACCGGGGAGCGCATTATGGCGGTTTCCTGCCCCATGATCTATTCCAACGGCGAGGTCATCGGCGTGCTGCGCTACGTGACCTCCACCCGGCTGGTGGACAGACAGATCGTTCTGGTGGGCTTGGTTTGCTGCTTCGTGCTGGCGGTGGTGCTGACGGTGGTGCTGCTTAGCAGCGGCTACTGTATCCGCTCCATTTTAAATCCCGTGGCGGAGATCACGGAGAAGGCACAGAGAATTGCCTCCGGCAGCTACGGCGTCCAGATTCAGACCCCATTCAAGGACGAGATCGGCGATCTGGCGGACACCATCAACGAAATGTCCACGAAAATCGCCCAGAATGAAAAAATGCAGGCGGAGTTCATCTCCCAGCTGTCCCATGAGCTGCGCACCCCACTGACCGTTATCAACGGATGGAGCGAAACGCTGCTGGCGGGAGACGATCTGAACGACGATACCCGGCAGGGAATGAAGATCATTTCCAGCGAGGCCAAACGCCTGACGGAAATGGTCATGGATTTGCTGGACTTCACCCGGATGCAGGACGGCCGCATGACCCTGGCCGTGGAAATGACGGATATTCGGGGAGAGTTCGAGGACACGGTGTATATGTACGGCAGCCGCCTGGCACAGGACGGCATTCAGCTGGTATACCTGGACAACGACGAGGACATCCCGGAAATTCCCTGCGACCCCCAGCGGATGCGGCAGGTATTTTTGAACCTGCTGGACAACGCCGCCAAGCACGGCGGCTCCGGCAAGCGGATCGAGGCGTCCATGTCCTTTGACGGCGAAAACGTGATCGTCTATATCCGGGACTTTGGCCCCGGTATTCCGGAGGACGAGCTGCCATTGGTAAAGAAGAAATTCTACAAGGGCAGCTCCAGCGTCCGGGGAACGGGCATTGGCCTTGCGGTGTGCGACGAGATTGTGGAAATGCACGGCGGCACGCTGACGCTGGAAAACGCCGAGGGCGGCGGCACGCTGGTGACCATCCGTCTTCCGGCGGAACATTGAGGAGAAACCATGGCAAATAAAGAAACCGAAAACTGTGAAAAATTCAAGACCATGATTGGCGGTCAGGCGCTGATCGAGGGCATCATGATGCGCGGGCCTGAAAAAGACGCCATCGTCATCCGGGGCAAGGACGGCCTGACCGTGGAGGTTTCGCCGCGGAAGCTGAACCCGCCCGGCTCCTGGAAAAACTGGCCGTTTATCCGGGGCATTTTCAACTTTTTCGACGCGCAGATCGTGGGCGTAAAGGCGCTGCTGAGGTCTGCTGACCTGGCTCCCGAGGAGATGCAGGAGGAACCGTCCAAATTTGATAAGTGGCTGGAAAAGAAGCTGGGAAGCGAAGCCTTCCAGAAGGCCATCGTTGGAATTGCTGTGGCCATGGGACTGCTGCTCTCCATCGGCCTGTTTTTCTTGCTGCCTATGGTCATCGGAGGTTTTTTTGACAAAATCATCACCAGCACACTCCTGCTGAATCTGGTGGAGGGCGTCATCCGCATGGTGATTTTCATGGGATATATGATTCTGGTGTCCCG
>CAKTKF010000198.1 GCA_934569215.1 uncultured Oscillospiraceae bacterium | reverse complement strand
TCTTGCCCTTGCAGTCGATGCCGTAGAAGTCCAGAATCTCCATGCAGGCGGCGGGGGTGCAGGGGGCGAAGCCCAGACCGTTCAGTCCCTCAAACACACCGGCGTTGGACAGATGGGTCATGCAGTCCACGTCCTTCTTGGGGTCGAGGCGGTTGCAGATCTCGTTCTGGTCGGCCTTCAGATGCTTGGGCAGGGGGCGGAACATCAGCACGCCGTGGATGGAATCGTCGGCGTTGACCTGATCGATGACCGCGAGAACGTCTTCCTTGGTCGCGTCCCCGGGCAGCTCAAACTTCTTGACCTCTACGCCCACCAGCTCGGCGCGCTTGGTCGCGCCCTTTTCATAGCTGAGGTCGGAGGGGTCGGCGCCCACACGGACGATGCCCAGGGTGGGGACGATGCCCTTTTCCCGCAGCGCGGCGGTACGGGTCTGCAAATTCGCGTTCAGGGCATCGGTAACTTCCTTGCCCAACAGTAACTTAGCCATAATATATTTCCTCCAATATGTTCGTTATGGGACTTACTGACCGAAGCCCGCCTTGACGTCGTTGAAAATCTCGTCCGCAACGCTGCAATACTTGTTCAGCATCACATTGGCATGGCGGTTCATATCCTCCGCCACTTCCCGGTTCTTCAGGCTCTTGGTGTTGATGAACACGTTCAGCGACGCAGCCTGCAAGGCTGCCTTGCAGCACACGGCGGCGCATCCGGCGTCGGAAACCGCCAGCCGGGAGCCCTTCGCGGCAAACACGGCGACGCAGTCCAGCGCTTCGCAGCACAGCTCCATGATGTGCATGGGTACCGCGCAGGCGGTGACGGTGGCCTCCTCCAGGATCTTGTCCCGGTTGGGGTCGTCCTTGGGGATGCCGTAGGCCTTGGCCAGAGGAACGAAGCCCTTGTCGTCGGCCTCCACCTGGTCGAGAAGCTGCTTTTGCAGATCGTCGCACTTCGCTTTCAGGGCGATGATCTCGTCCTGCACGTCGGCGTATTTCTTCTTGCCGACGGTGAGGGAGCCGACCATGTTGCCCAGCGCGGTGCCGATAGCGCCCACCAGAGCGGCCGCGCCGCCGCCGCCGGGTGCCGGGGCGTCAGAAGCCAGGACCTCCACAAACCTGCGGCAGGATTCCAATGTCATGTCCATAGGTCAAATTTCCTTTCAAATCATAATCATGGTTCTAAAGTTACGGTTCCAGGAAAAGGAGCTGTCCCTGTTCCGTAGGCGCAGGGGGCGTCTCTCCCACCCACACCGTCAGTTCCTCCGGCGTCTCTCCGCCCCAGTTTTCCGGCGCGAAGCAGGCGGGAGGAAGATGAAAATAGGCGTGGATATGGCTATGCCCCTGAAAGCTCCGCTCCTGGGCGAAAATTTCCCGCCAGGCTGAGCCGTCGGAGCCGTAAAAACGCACCGTAACGGCGGCGTCCTCCCCCTGATTGTCCACCATCAGCAGCAGATTGAGGCCCTGACTCCGGTGGGCCGGGTTCTCCGCGGGGATGAACGACAAATAATGGATACCCGCCATAAAGTCTCCCAATGTATCAGCAAAAGTCAGAAAACCGCAAAAGCACAGGCGAGAGCCGCCTGCGCTTTTTACGGTACTATGAATCAGAACAGGCCGGAGATCTTGCCGGTCTCGTCCACATCGATACGCTCAGCGGCAGGTACCTTGGGCAGGCCGGGCATGGTCATGATCTCGCCGGTCAGAGCGACCAGGAAGCCTGCGCCGGCGGAAACCTTCACGTTGCGCACGGTGATGGTGAAATCTCTGGGTGCGCCCAGCTTGGTCTGATCGTCGGTGAAGGAATACTGGGTCTTGGCCATGCAGATGGGCATATGATCATAGCCCAGGTCGGTCAGAGTCTTGATCTGCTTCTCGGCATTGGCGGTGAAGTTCACGCCGTCGGCGTGGTAGATCTTCTTGGCAATGGCCTCGATCTTCTCCTTGATGGAGCAGTTCAGCTCGTAGGAGAAGGTGAAATCATTGGGCTGCTCGCACAGACGGATGACTTCCTTGGCCAGCTCTACGCCGCCTTCGCCGCCCTTGCCCCAAACCTCGGACAGAGCAACGTTGACGCCCAGCTCCCTGCACTTGGTCTCGATGAGCTTCAGCTCGGCCTCGGTGTCGGTGGGGAAGCGGTTGATGGCGACCACGCAGGGCAGCTTGTAGACGGTGGTGATGTTGGAAACGTGCTGCAGCAGGTTGGGCAGACCCTTTTCCAGAGCCTCCAGATTCTCCTTGCCGGTCTCGGCCTTGGGCACGCCGCCGTTGTACTTGAGGGCGCGGGCAGTGGCGACCAGAACCACGCAGGAGGGCTTCAGACCCGCCATGCGGCACTTGATGTCCAGGAACTTCTCAGCACCCAGATCGGCGCCGAAGCCGGCCTCGGTGATGGCGTAATCGCCCAGCTTCAGAGCGATCTTGGTAGCGGTCACGGAGTTGCAGCCGTGGGCGATGTTGGCGAAGGGGCCGCCGTGGACAAACGCGGGGGTATGCTCCAGCGTCTGAACCAGGTTGGGCTTCAGAGCGTCCTTCAGCAGAGCGGCCATAGCGCCCTGAGCGTGCAGGTCACCGGCGGTGACGGGCTTGCCGGCGTAAGTATAGCCGACCACCAGACGGGACAGTCTCTCCTTCAGGTCGGTGATGTCGGAGGCCAGGCACAGAACCGCCATGATCTCGGAAGCCACGGTGATGTCGTAGCCGTCTTCACGGGGGGTACCGTTGACCTTGCCGCCCAGGCCGTCAACGACGAAGCGCAGCTGACGGTCGTTCATATCGACGCAGCGGCGCCAGGTGATCTGACGGGGGTCGATGCCCAGAGCGTTGCCCTGGTAGATATGGTTATCGAGCATCGCAGCCAGCAGGTTGTTGGCAGCGCCGATGGCGTGGAAGTCACCGGTGAAGTGCAGGTTGATGTCCTCCATGGGGACGACCTGTGCGTAGCCGCCGCCGGCAGCGCCGCCCTTGACGCCGAACACGGGGCCGAGGGAAGGCTCACGCAGAGCGACCATAACGTTCTTGCCGATCCGGCGCATGGCGTCGGCCAGGCCGACGGTGGTGGTGGTCTTGCCCTCACCGGCGGGGGTGGGGTTGATAGCGGTGACCAGAACCAGCTTGCCGTTGGGCTTGTCCGCCATGTCCTTCAGGATGTTGTAGTCAACCTTGGCCTTGTAGTTGCCATACTGCTCCAGATACTTCTCATCCACGCCCGCGGTCTTTGCGATCTCGCGGATGTGCAGCATCGGGGTCTCCTGTGCGATTTCGATGTCAGATTTGAATCCCATTGTTAATACACTCCTTGTAATTTGTTGGTGCCTACCGTTTTCTGTGGATCGGCCCATACAGGATTTATGCAGCTGCCGTTGTAATGGCTCACTGCACATATTCTATTCGGTACTTAAGTACCGAAATAAGAATACCACTTCGCGGCGGAAATGTCAATATCTGTCGGCCACATTCCTGAGATTTTTATCA
>CAKTKF010000197.1 GCA_934569215.1 uncultured Oscillospiraceae bacterium | reverse complement strand
TTAAGTACCGAAATAAGAATACCACTTCGCGGCGGAAATGTCAATATCTGTCGGCCACATTCCTGAGATTTTTATCAAATCTTTACAAGCGCCCGATCGTAAAGGGGACGCTGACCGCCTCCGTCTGGGAGGTAGACACCGTCAGCACCGCCGTGCCGGTCTCGCCGGTGGTTCTGACGTAGGTACCCGTCATGCCGCCCTCGGCTGCTGTCACCTCCGGTCCCACCAGCTGCGCTGCGCCCTCTAACCGGAACGTCACCGGAAGCTGGGCATAGGGCGCCGGGTTGCCGTACTCGTCCAGGATCCGGACACGCACCGCCGCCATGTCGTAGGTGTCCCCTTCCGTCAGCTCCGTGTGGCTGGGCGTGACCTCCAGATGCAGCTTTGCGCTGGGACACAGGGTGACGGAGGAAGCCACCTTCCCGCCCTTCAATGCGTCCAGCCGCCACACGGTGGACTCGCCTCCCCAGTTGCCCACGTACTTTCCGTAGAGCTTCTGCGCATCGGCAAAGGTCAGGCCGTATTTTGTCATGGCGACACCCATCCGGGCGAGATCCGCCGGAGGCAGGTGGGCAAAGCCGTGGCTGCGCACCGCCAGCAGGCAGGCACGCAGAAGGTCGGCCTTCTTTTCGTCAAAGCCCTCCTGGGTCTCCAGAAGCTCGCCGATGATATCGTCCAGAATCATAGGCGGATGGGGCAGTCCGGGGTAGTCCCCGGTGCGGAGGGTCGTGACATAATTCCCGTTCTTGTACAGCCGGACGGAGTCGGCATTGGTCAGCACCGCCGAGTCCCCGATCTGTCCGCCGGGATAGTCGCCGATGTCCATGGGCGTACAGGCCGTCAGTACCGTCGTCCCCCCTCCCTGGCTGGCGTACAGCGCCGCCGCGGGCTTGGGATTGCGGAAGGCGTCCATGACGCCGTGGTAGCACACCCGGTCGCCGGAGCCGAAATCCTTGTGGGTGGGGTAGTCGAACATGCACCAGCCGAAGCAGCCCACATGGCCGCCGTCGGCCGCGGCGTCGCTCTGCACCCTTGCGTGGCGCAGCGCCTGCGACTGCCGGTGGCTCCAGGTGTCACAGGACTTGGTAGGGTACATGTGGCCGGTATGCTCGGAGATCAGCAGCGCCTTTTTCCGGCTTTGCATAACGGTACGCCTGGGCTTGCAGCCGGGATTGTCCCCGGTGTGGGAGAAGTCGTTGTAGGCGTAGACGTCCTCCAACAGGTGGCTCTTTTCCAGGAACCGCACGCCGGAGGTGGCTCGGCTGGGGTCAAGCTCATGGGCGGCGGCGTTGGTGCGGCGGTACAGCTCGTCGTCGTCCTGGCTTTCGTTGATGCGCACGCCCCAGAGGACGATGCTGGGATGGTTGCGGTATTGCAGCACCATCTCCCGGGTGTTTTCCACCGCCTGATCCTTCCAGTCCTCCCCGCCGATGTGCTGCCAGCCCGGGATCTCCGTGAACACCAGCAGCCCCAGGCGGTCGCATTCGTCGATGAAATACTGGCTCTGGGGATAGTGGGAGGTGCGCACCGCCACGCAGGCAAGCTCCTGCTTCAGAATCCGCGCGTCCTCCCGCTGAAGCCGCTCCGGAGCGGCGTAGCCCACATACGGCCAGCACTGGTGCCGGTTCAGCCCCCGCAGGAAGGTCTTCTTCCCGTTCAGGTAGAAGCCGTCGGCCTTGAATTCGGCGGTGCGGAAGCCCACCTTCACTTCCCGGGTATCCATCACCCGGCCGATTTTCAGCAGGGACACCCGGCAGGTATAGAGAACGGGGCGCTCCGTGTCCCAGCTCTTGACGCCGGGGCAGCGGATGGTGATCACGCCACCGGCGGTGAATGCCTTCTTCAGCAGCACCCGCTCGCCCTTTTGCAGCTCCACCAGAAGAATGCACCCTTCGGCGTCCTGCAAAGTGGGCTTGATTTTCAGGGTGGTAAGATCCGGGGTCGTTACGTACAGGTCTTCGATATAGCTTCTTTCCCGGACGTCCAGCCAGACCTCCCGGTAAAGTCCGCCGTAGGTCAGATAGTCGATGACAAATCCGAAGGGCGGCACCGCGCCGTTCTCCGTGGTGTCCAGCTTCACCGCCAGCCAATTTTCTCCGCCCAGAACCGCCGCGTCGGTGATGTCCACCCGGAACGCGGTGTAACCGCACCGGTGGGTCGCCAGTTCTTTGCCGTTCAGGAACACCGTGGCAATATGCGCCGCGCCGTCAAACTGCACGAACAGGCGCTTCCCCGCCAGCGCAGGCTCCAGCGTCAGCTTTTTCCGGTAGCCGCAGACCATCTGATAGGACTGGCTGTCGGCGTAGTGCTGCGGAATTTCCTTCACGGTATGGGGCAGGCGGACGCGCTCCCCCTCCCCTTCTCCGACGGCAAATCCGTCGTACCAGTCGGAAACAAATTCCCATCGATCACATAAACTCTGCATGGCAAAAGCCCCCTCTTTTTCTTTCGATTTTGCGGGTAGAAACGGTCTGGATATCTCTCGTATCATTATAGCATAAACTTTCCGGAAGAAAAGCCCCGCGGCAAAAAAATCCTCAGACGCAGAACGTCTGAGGATTATTATCAGCTGATGCGCACCGCCGCGACGACCAGACGGCCGTTGTTCAGGGTATACTCGCAGGTGGACAGGCAGATGATCTTGTCGCCGTATTTGGGCGTAATGCCGGTGTCGTAGAAGGACAGATTCTTGCAGTTGGTGACGAAATCGTTGAATTCCGTCTCGTTCTGGGCATCCACGAACTGGTGGTAAGAGAAGCCCTTGCCCGCGTTGGCGCTGGTCTTGAACACCGCGAAGATCTTGTAGATGTGCCGCTCCTTCAGAGTATCGAAGAAAATCAGGCTGTTGTAGTCCCATGCGCTCTTCTCGGTGTAGGACATCAGGCTGTGGAACATGCTGCCGTCGGCCATGTTGTGGCCGTAGATGGTGATGTTGTCGCTGGGCTTGTCCAGATCGCACTCCTCACGGGCATAGATGCAGCCCCGGACGCTTTCCTGCTTGTCAAAATCCCGCTTCAGGTAGTAGTCCTTGTTGTCCGTGGACGTCTGCATCACGGGGTAATCCACCTTGGTGCCTTCGATCTTGATCCAGCCGGCCATATCCGGGTTCATGTCATGCAGCTCGGCGTAGTCCAGAAGGATGCCGCCCTCCACGGTGGGGTCGCTGATGACCTCAAAGCCAGGCTTTGAGGGTTCCGTCGTGGTCGAGGGCGTCTGCGCCTGGGTGGGGACGCTGGTCTGCGCCTGGTTTTTGATGTTCGCAAGGTCTTCGTAACGATCCGCCTGCTTCTTGCCCTCCAGCACATACCTGGCAACCAGGAACGCGCTGACGCAGAACGCGATGATCAGAATCATGATCACAATAATGTAAAGCGCTTTTTTCATGCTCAATACCTCCTTTTCCCAATTATAGTTCAGCCCCGCCCCCCTGTCAAGATTCCGGGGCGGCGGGGTTTGTAAGGATATTCTAAAGAATCCATTAAGATTT
>CAKTKF010000196.1 GCA_934569215.1 uncultured Oscillospiraceae bacterium | reverse complement strand
GAGCTGGATCATCTGGACGGCATCGTCTACACCGAGGTCATGGAGCGGTTCCTGACGGAAGAAGAACTGGAACGAGACGAATAACGGAGGGATATCCTTGCGCGTTGTGTTTATGGGTACGCCGGACATCGCGGCGACCTGTCTGAAAAAAATACTGGCCGACGGCTTCGACGTGGTGGGCGTCTACACCCAGCCCGACCGTCCCAAGGGACGGGGCATGAAGCTGGTGGCGTCTCCGGTGAAGGAGGTGGCGGTGGCCGCCGGAATTCCCGTGTTTCAGCCGGAAAATTTCCGGGAGGAAGAGACGGTGGAGCAGCTCCGCGCCTTGCAGCCGGATATCTGCGCCGTGGTGGCCTACGGGCGCATTTTACCCCAGAAGGTGCTGGACGTGCCGAAATACGGCTGCATCAACATCCATGCCAGCTTGCTGCCCAAATATCGCGGTTCCGCCCCCTATCAGTGGGCGGTGCTGGACGGCCTGACGGAGACCGGCGTGACCGCCATGTATCTGACCCGGGAAATGGATGCGGGGGATATCATCGACGTTTCCAAGACCCCCATCGGCGAAAACGAGACGGCGGGAGAGCTGCTGGATCATCTGGCGGTGCTGGGGGCGGAATTGCTGAGCAAGACCCTGACTCGGTTTGAAAGCGGAAAGGTGTCTGCCACGCCCCAGGATGCGTCGGGGGTCAGCTATGCCCCCATGCTGGACAAGTCCATGTGTCCCATCGACTGGACGAAGACGGCGCAGCAGGTGCATAACCACGTCCGGGGGCTGCATCCCTGGCCGGTGGCGACCATGGAATTGCAGGGCAAGCCCTTCAAAGTTCACGCCACCCGGGTGGTGGAGGGCAGCGGAAAGCCCGGCCAAATTCTGGGACTGACGAAGACCGGACTGCGCATCGCCTGCGGCGAAGGGGCGGTGGAGATCCTTTCCATGCAAGCTGAGGGCGGCAAGCGCATGGCGGCGCCCGATTATTTCCGGGGTCATCCCCTGGAGCGCTGATGGGCGCGAGAGAAACGGCGCTGAACGCGCTGATCGCCTGCCGCAAAAGCGGCGCATGGTCAAATGCCGTGCTGAAAGAATATATCGCCCGGGATCGCCTGTCCCCCAGGGACGCGGCGCTGGCCACGCGGCTGTGCTACGGCGTCCTGCAAAACCGGAACAAGCTGGATTTTTTCCTCCGGCAGCTTCTCACAGGGCGGCTGAAAGACCTTCATCCCGTGGTGCGGGATATCCTTCATCTGGGGCTGTACCAGATTTACGAGTTGGACAAGGTCCCCGAAAGCGCTGCCGTGAACGAATCGGTGACGCTGGCGAAGAAATATTGCAAAAATCCGAAGGCCGGGGCGCTGGTGAACGCCGTTCTGCGCAAAGCGGCGGCGACGAAGGGAGCCTTGCAGGAGCCTACGTCCTATGCCGACCGCTACAGCCACCCGGACGAGCTGATCTCCTTGCTGAAAGCCAATCTGCCCAAGGGCAAGCTGGAACCCATGCTCATTGCCGACAACGCCGCGCCCCAGACGGTGGTGCAGGTGAATACCCTCCGGATTTCTTCGGAGGAACTGGCCGAACGGCTGACAGCGGAGCATGCCTGCGTCAAGCCACATGATTGGATGGCGGACTGCCTGGTGCTGTCCGGCACGGGAAGCCTGGAGCAGCTGCCGGCATTCCGGGAAGGGCTGTTTTATGTGCAGGATCCGGCGGCAAAGCTCAGCGTTCTGTGCGCGGGATTGCCGGAAACCGGCGGGAACGTGCTGGACTGCTGCGCGGCGCCGGGAGGCAAGAGCTTTGCAGCGGCCATCGCCATGGGCGGTAAGGGAAGCATCGTCTCCTGCGACATATACCCCCACAAGACCGCCCTGATCGAAAACGGCGCGGCGCGTCTGGGGCTGACGAACATTACGGCGCGGCAACAGGACGCGTCCCAGGTTGTGCCGGAGTGGGTCGGCGCCATGGACACCGTGATTGCCGACGTACCCTGCTCCGGCCTGGGCATCATCCGGAAAAAGCCGGATATCCGATACAAGAACCTGAAGGAGCTGGAAGCGCTTCCGGCCTTGCAGTTAAAAATTCTGGAAACCCAGGCGTCCTACGTAAGGCCCGGCGGCACGCTGCTGTATTCCACCTGCACCGTGCTGAAACGGGAAAACGAGGACGTGGTTTCCGCATTCTTGGCAGATCACGGCGAGTTCGCGACGGAACCGCTGCCGCTGCCGGAGGTATTTCCCAAAAACGAAACCGGGATGCTCACCCTGATTCCCGGCGAGTATGACACCGACGGCTTCTTTATCTGCCGTCTGCGGAGAAAAGCATGAATCTGAAATCCATGACCCTGCCGGAGCTGACGGCGGTGCTGAAAGAGCTGGGGCAGCCCCAGTTCCGTGCCAAGCAGGTCTATACCTGGCTGCACAAGGGCGTCCGCGCCTATGACGAAATGACGAACCTGCCCAAGTCCCTCCGGGACACCCTGGCGCGGGAATATCCCATCTGCGCCCCGAAGGTGGTGCGCAGGCAGGAATCCGCCCGGGACGGCACGATCAAATATCTCTGGGAGCTGTCCGACGGCAACTGCGTGGAAACGGTGCTGATGCGCTATCACTACGGGAATACCGTGTGCATTTCCACGGAGGTGGGCTGCCGCATGGGCTGCGCCTTCTGCGCCTCCACCATCGGCGGACTGGTGCGGCGGCTGGAACCCTTTGAAATGCTGGACGAGGTGCTGTTTACGCAGGTGGACTCCGGTCTGCCCATTTCCCACATCGTGCTGATGGGCATCGGCGAGCCGCTGGACAATTTTGATAATGTGATGCGCTTCCTGGAGCTGGTGAACAGCCCGGAGGGCATGAACATTTCCATGCGCCACATCAGCCTCAGCACCTGCGGCCTGGTGCCGAAAATCGACGAGCTGGCGAAGCGGAAATTGCAGCTGACGCTGTCGGTTTCCCTCCATGCGCCCAACGATGAGGTGCGGGATAGAATTATGCCGGTGAACAAGGCCTATCCCAGCGAGGAGCTGCTGGCGGCCTGCCGCCGGTACTATCAGGCGACCTCCCGGCGGATTTCCTTTGAGTACGCCATGATCGACGGGGTCAACGACCGCCCGGAGGACGCCAAAGAGCTGCTCCGGCGGTTAAAAGGGCTGCCGGCCCACTTCAATCTGATCCCATTAAACCGTGTGGAGGAAAGTCCTCTAAAGCCCAGCACCCGGGCAGCCGTGGCGGCGTTTCAGAAGACCCTGGAAGACGGCGGCGTCACCGCCACCGTCCGCAGAACCCTGGGGGGCGACATCGACGCCTCCTGCGGGCAGCTGCGGCGGAAATACAATCAAGGTAAAGAAAATCCATAGATAAAGGGGGCGCAAGCCTATGCAGAGCTGGGGATTGACCGATCCCGGTTGTGTCCGGAAACAGAATCAGGATTCCTACAGAATTGAACAGCTTGACCGGGGCAATCTGCTGTGCATCGTCTGCGACGGCATGGGCGGCGCCAAATCCGGAAACATTGCCAGTTCTCTGGC
>CAKTKF010000195.1 GCA_934569215.1 uncultured Oscillospiraceae bacterium | reverse complement strand
CGATCTGAACCTCGAAGACCAAGACGAAATTCCTAACGAAGTCATAACCAATCTTTTGGTTACCGCGCAAGGAAAAGACATGGCAGGGAATACGGTCAGCATTCCGGCGAAGGGAACGAATGAATTTATCCTGGTTACGCTGGATGAAATTGAGGTTACAAAGCCTACCTCTTCCGGTGACAGCTGGGAGTACGGCCTGTTTCCCTTCAACCCGGAGACTGGGGATAGAAATAAACATACCCTTTACGTCTATGCCGAGGACGCTTATGGCAACTGGGGTGAAAAGGAACTGACGCTGAATGGTTTCCGCGTAGAACCCGGGCAGAAAATCGGCGACGCCACAATTTATGTGGACATGGCGGTGCTGGGGGCCGGTTTTGTCGGCCCTATCCCTTATGAGGTTCTGGCGGACGAGCCGATTTCCTATGTGGTCGCCAAGGCAATCATGGGAATGGATACCGGCGATCCCTTTGGCGCTGCAAGCAATACGTTCGGATGGCGGGGCGACTACGGCGGGACGCTGGACGTCGGTTTCTATCTGCGAAGCTTGAACACTGGCTACAGCGCGAACGCACTGGAAGGTGACAACTGGCCGACAGGTACGGAAGAGGAAGTGCTGGATGCCATCGACGCCCGGTTCGGCGCGGGGACTGGTCTTGCAGTTCTGTGGCGCTGCCTGTACCGCAACGGGTTGAACAAAAGCACCGGCTCCGGCAGCACCTTCGGCGAGTTTGATTATACCAGCGGCTCCGGATGGATGTACACGGTGGGTGGAGAAACATATTACCCTGGACAGTCTATGTCGTCGGTGTATCTGAAGGACGGAGATGTGCTGACGCTGCGCTACACCCTGGCCTACGGATGGGATATCGGCGGCGGCAGCGACAATTACGGCAACGTGGTGGGATACTGCGTCGAAGGGCGCAACGGCACAATTTATGTTAACCATCGATGGGAAACCGCAGAAGACCCGGACGGCTCCGTCCGCTACGTGTGCCGCTGTTGCGGCCTGATTCAGGACTGCACCCACGAGCATACGACCTACAAAGATTTGGAGGACGGAACCCATATTCTGCTCTGTGAGGATTGCCAGGCGGCCATCGGCGACCCGCTCCCCCACAACTGGACATACGCCGCCGAAGATACGGAAGACAATCACGTCTGCGCAGAATGCGGCGCGACGGAGCGGCATTTCTGGAAAGAAGTGGAAGGCTCCAACACCGCCACCTGCACCGAGCCGGGGGTCAGGACTGTCAAGTGCAGCATCTGCGGCATGGAAAAGGAAGAAGAAGTCGAAGCGAAAGGCCACACCACGGACAATCGCTGGAACCATACAGCATCGGAGCATTACCAGAAATGCTCGACCTGCGGCGAGGAATTTGACCGCGGAAATCATGAGTACACATATAGTGAGGACTGGGACGAGTATGAGTGCCGTATCTGCCATGTGCTCCACGAAGAAATCTGCGGCGGCGCCCTGACGATTCAGGAAGCTACCTGCCAGAAAATCGTGTACCACTGTGACAGCTGCGGCTATGACATGACGAAGCCCGGAACCTTCGACGAATACCATAACTACGTGGACGGCATCTGCCAATATTGCGGTGGGGAAGACCCCAATCATGTGCCGCACGAGCACGACTACCATGAGACGCAACGGGTTGAGCCAACCTGCACGGAGGACGGCTACATCCAGCACACCTGCGACTGCGGGGACTCTTACAGGGAACCCCTCCCGGCCACCGGCCACACCTGGGGCGAATGGTCGCCCGCGGGAGACGGGAAGGAAGTCCGCTATTGCGATGCCTGCGGCGCGGAGGACTATCGGACAAGCGAAGAGGATACATACAGCGTGCAGATGCTCTTTTTGCACTGGCTTTTCCCAAGAATGCATTAAAAATAGGGGGAATCACAATGAATGAGAAAATTCCTGAAATCCTACAGCAGATCGAAACGGTGGTTGTGGGCAAAAACGAAATTGTCGAGAAAATCCTGATGGCGATCCTGGCAGGCGGCCATGTGCTGATGGAGGACGTCCCCGGCGTGGGCAAGACCACCACGGCCATGACCTTTGCCAAGGTGCTGGGACTGGACACGAAGCGTGTCCAGTTCACCTCCGACACCGTCCCCTCGGATATCATCGGCTACTCGGTCTACGACAAGGAAAGCGGGAGCTTCGTCTATAAGCCCGGCGCGGTGATGACCAATCTGCTCCTGGCCGACGAGATCAACCGTACCTCCAGCAAGACCCAGTCCGCGCTGCTGGAAGCCATGGAGGAGCTGCATGTGACGGTGGACGGTCAGACCTATGATTTGCCCCAGCCCTTTGTGGTGCTGGCCACCGAAAACCCTGTGGGCTCCGCGGGAACGCAGCTGCTGCCGCCCTCCCAGCTGGATCGGTTCATGATCAAGATCAGCATGGGCTACCCCGATTTTGAAAGCCAGATCAGCATTTTGCGGGACAGGCACACGGAAAACCCCCTGAACCGAGTGACGCCGGTGATCGACCGGGAGCAGCTGCAAGCGCTGATTCAGGAAGCGGCGAAGGCGGAAATCCAGGACGCCGTTTATGAGTACGTCACCCGGCTGACCCAGGCCAGCCGGGAGCACCCCATGGTGCAGCTGGGCGTCAGCCCCCGGGGCGCGCTGGCGGTGTGCCGTATGGCGAAGGCCTATGCTTACTTAAACGGCCGGGATTTTGTCATCCCGGAGGACGTGGCCGCCGTATTCCCGGATGTATGCTGCCACCGCCTGGTGCTGACCACCAAGGCAAGAATGATGGAGGAACGGCCGGAGACGGTCATTGCCGCCATTCTGGAATCCGTGAAAATGCCGGTGGTCAAACAATAAACGAAACAACGAACGGAAGCAGGTACTGCTTATGATCGCAATGAAATTGGGTTGGGCGGTGCTGGAGGGCATCTGCGTCTGGCTTACCCTGTATTATGGGAGCGGCGGCGCGTTGGCTCTGGCGGTGATGCTCCTGATCTTGCCCCTGGGCAGCCTCCCGATTCACCTTTTTCTGAGAAAACGACTTCGGGTTTGGGTGGAAGTGCCCGCCGTGGCGCGGAAAGGGGACGAGGGCAGCGTCACGGTCTGCCTGGAAAATCCCACGCTGCTGCCTGCCCTGCGTATCCGCTGCCGGGTGACCACCCGGAACCAGCTGAACGGCGAGAGCTGCACCCAACATGTCATGACCTGGGCGTTCCCCAAAGGGAAACGGCGCGCGTCCCTTCGGGTGGGAAGCGAATGCTGCGGGCGCATCCGGATTTCCGTGGAGCAGGTGAAGCTCTATGACTGCTTCGGCCTGATCGGCGTCCCCTGCGGCTGCACCGGGGAAGCCCATATGACGGTGCAGCCGGATACCTTCCCCATTCGGGTGAATCTGATCCCCAACCCCGACAGCCGGGAGGACAGCGACAGCTATTCTCAGGAGCGACCCGGTGCCGATCTCACGGAGACCTTCCAGATTCGGGAATACGTCCCCGGCGACAGCATCCGGCAGATCCACTGGAAGCTCAGCGGCAAATTCGA
>CAKTKF010000194.1 GCA_934569215.1 uncultured Oscillospiraceae bacterium | reverse complement strand
CGAGACGGTGATCATGCGGATGATCCGCGGCACCGGCCTGAAAGGACTGGGCGCCATTGCCCCGGTCAGCGGAAATGTCATCCGCCCCATGCTGCGGGTAAATCGGCAGGAGGTGGAGGAGTTTCTTCTCGCCTGGGGGCTTCCCCACCGGGAGGACAGCTCCAACGCTTCCGATGCCTTTCTGCGGAACCGAATCCGCCATACCGTGATGCCGCTGCTGAAATCGGAAAATCCCCGCTTGGCAGAGAATCTTTCCCAGATGGCGCTGCGGCTGCGGGAGGATGAGGATTTTCTATCCGAGCAGTCCGATTTTCCGATTCTGCCCGGCGTGCAAACGTTAAAATCCATGCCGAAAGCCCAGCGCAGCCGCTGCATCGAGATTTTTTTGAAGGACAGCGGCGTGAAGGAGCCGGAGGATTCCCATATTTCCGCGGTGGAAGGGCTGCTGTTTTCCGACAAACCCTCCGCGCGGGTCAATTTGCCCGGCGGCGTAACGGTGAGCAGACAGTATGACCGCCTGGAAGCCCGGACGCACAAGCCCTGCCCGGAGCCGGTGGCACTGACCTGCCCCGGAGAAACGGTTTACGGAGACTACCGCGTGATCTGTACTCCGGCTGACAAAATCGTCAACACGCCGGACACCTTTACCGTTCGTCCTGTGGGGACGATGATCCTTCGCCCCCGGAAAAGCGGGGACGTTATCCGCCTGAGCGGCGGAACCAAAAGCCTGAAAAAGCTGTTCATCGACCGGAAAATTCCTGCGGCTTTGCGGGAGCGGATTCCCGTATTGTGCGATGAACAGGGAATTTTGGGCGTATATTCCATTGGCGTTCACGCCGATCGTGCCGCCGGGGAACTTCCCGCCGTGACTGTCCAATTCGGCAAAGATATCGCAGAAAACAGCGCCGATCAGGCGTACAAATAGAATGAAATACACAGCATAAGGGAGAAAAAGCTATGGAAAAGGACATTCAGGAGATTCTGCTGACCGAGGAGCAAATCAAGACCCGAATCACGGAGCTGGGCAAAGAGCTGACGGCGGACTACGCGGGGAAGGATCCCATCATCGTCGGCGTCCTCAAGGGCGTTGTGGTGTTTTACGCGGACATGATCCGGGAGATCAGAACCCACTGCCAGATGGATTTTATGTGGATTTCCTCTTACGCCGGAACCAATTCCACCGGAAAGATGGAGGTCAAGCGGGATATCTCTTCGGATATCAAGGGTCGCCATGTGCTGATTCTGGAGGACATCTATGACACCGGCAATTCTCTGGACTTTACCTACCGGCATCTGATGTCCCGGGAGCCTGCGTCCCTGAAAATCTGCACGCTGCTGGATAAGCCTGAGCGCCGCCGCCCCGGCATCACTCTGAAGCCCGACTACGTCGGCTTTACCATTCCCAACGCCTTTGTGGTGGGCTATGGCCTTGACTACAATGAACACTACCGGAATTTGCCCTATGTTGGCGTGCTGAAGCCGGAAGCCTATGAAAAATAAGGAGTAATCCCAAATTGAAAAGAACGAGATGGATCCCGCTCATTGTGTATGTCGCGCTGATGGCGGCATTCCTGGGTTGGATCAGTAATCTGTTTACCACCACCCAGGACAGCCTGCCCTATTCCACGGTGGTTGAGCTGTTCCGCAAGGAACAGGTGCGCCAGTTCGTGGTGGAGGATCAGACCATTACGATGGAGCTGAACAAACCCTATAACGGTCAGACGACCATCACCGCGCCGCTGGCCGACCCGGAGAGCTTCCGGCAGGAGATGCGCGAGCTTCTCACGGAACAGACGGAATCCGGCGTACTGGAAAGCTACAATTTTGTCCCGGACAGGGGCTTTTCGCCTTATACCCTGATCCTCCCGCTGCTGGTGGTCGGGGTGGTGCTGCTGTTCATTTGGGCGCTGCTGATGGGGCGCATGAGCAGCGCCGGGAATCCCATGGGCGGGTTCAGCAAAGCCCGGACGGTTCTGGGTGTTCCCGGAGACAAGAAAGTGACCTTCGACGACGTGGCAGGTGCGGATGAGGAAAAGGAAGAGCTTCAGGAAATCGTGGATTTCCTGAAAAATCCCGAGAAATTTACCGAAATCGGCGCCCGGATCCCCCACGGCCTTCTGCTGGTGGGGCCTCCCGGCACGGGCAAGACACTGCTGGCTCGTGCCGTCGCGGGAGAGGCGGGGGTGCAGTTTCTGTCCATTTCCGGCTCGGATTTCGTGGAAATGTACGTGGGCGTCGGCGCCGGACGTGTCCGGGATTTGTTTGAACAGGCCAGAAAAATCGCCCCTGCCATCGTATTCATCGACGAGATCGACGCCGTCGGCCGCAAGCGCGGCTCCGGTCTGGGCGGCGGCCACGACGAAAAGGAGCAGACGCTGAACCAGCTGCTGGTGGAAATGGACGGCTTCACCCGTTCGGAGGGCGTGATCGTCCTGGCGGCCACCAACCGGCCGGACATTCTGGATCCGGCATTGCTGCGTCCCGGCCGCTTTGACCGGCAGATTCATGTGGGTCGTCCGGACGTGAAGGGGCGGGAGGAAATTCTGAAGGTTCACGCCAAGGATAAAAAGCTGGACGCCTCGGTGAATCTGAAAACTGTCGCCCGCTCCACCGCCGGTTTTACCGGCGCTGACCTGAGCAATCTTCTCAACGAAGCGGCAATTCTGGCAGCCAGAGCGAACCGCCCGGTGCTGACCATGGAGGACATGAACGAGGCACTGATGAAGATCACCGCCGGCCCCGCGAAAAAGAGCCGCGTTCAGACCCGGAAGG
Source organism: uncultured Oscillospiraceae bacterium (assembly GCA_934569215.1). Taxonomy (GTDB): domain Bacteria; phylum Bacillota; class Clostridia; order Oscillospirales; family Oscillospiraceae; genus Faecousia. The sequence continues at coordinate 786 of CAKTKF010000194.1, read as the reverse complement.
ATTTGAAGGAGACGGCTGTCCACGAAGCCGGTCATGCCGTCGCCATGTACAACCTGCCAACCCATGACCCGGTGCGGCAGATCACCATTGTTCCCCGGGGGCAGTCTCTGGGCGCGACCTGGTATCTGCCCAAGGACGACTCTTCCAACCTGACCCGCAATGAAATGTACGAGCAGATCGTGTCGCTGCTGGGCGGACGTGTGGCGGAAGCCCTGTTTCTGGGGGATATCTCCGTGGGTGCATCCAACGACATTGACCGGGCAACCAAGCTGGCGAAGGACATGGTCGCCCGCTACGGCATGTGCGAAAAACTGGGTACGGTCTCTTACCTTGACGGCGGAGAAGTGTTCATCGGCCGGGATTATCAGACCACCAAGAGCTATTCCGAGAAGGTTGCCGGAACTATCGATGACGAGGTCAAGGCGCTGATCGACAAGGCTTACGACCACTGCAAGCAGATTCTCACGGACAACAGCGACAAGCTGCACAAGGTTGTGGACTTCCTTCTGGAAAAGGAGACCATGACCGGCGAGCAGTTTGAAGCGGTCATGCAGGGCAGGGAAGTGGGGGACGCCTCTTCCACCTCCATGTTCGACGGCTTTGAGGACGGCGCAGAAGACCCGAAGAACGCTGAAGAATAACTGCCACAACATTTTTCCAAATACCACCAAAAAACAGATTTCCCCGGTATCCATTCGGATACCGGGGACATTGCTTTATAGTTTGGAAGCAACGCTCTTTCTGACCAGGGCGCGGTGAAGCTTGGCTTCTGCCAGGCGCAGGTCG
>CAKTKF010000193.1 GCA_934569215.1 uncultured Oscillospiraceae bacterium | reverse complement strand
TTGTTCCCAACGACCCCAACCTGGTGAAAATGTACACCTGTGGCCCCACGGTGTACCACTATGCCCACATCGGCAACCTGCGCACCTATATCATGGAGGATGTGCTGGAAAAGTCCCTGCGGTATCTGGGCTACAACGTCAAGCGGGTCATGAACATCACGGACGTGGGCCATCTGGCCTCCGACGCCGACACCGGCGAGGATAAGATGCTCAAGGGCGCCCGGCGGGAGCACAAGACCGTCATGGAGATCGCGAAATACTACACCGACGCTTTTTTTGCCGACTGCGACAAGCTGAACATCAAGCGTCCCGACGTGGTGGAGCCTGCCACCAACTGCATCAGCGAGTATATCCACATGGTGCAGACCCTTCTTGATAAGGGCTGCGCCTATCTCGCCGGGGGCAACGTGTACTTTGACACTTCCACCTTGAAGCAGTATTACGTCTTCAACGATCATGACGAGGAGAATCTCGCGGTGGGCGTCCGGGAGGGCGTGGAGGAGGACACCAACAAGAAGAACAAAAACGACTTCGTCCTCTGGTTCACCAAGAGCAAGTTTGAGGATCAGGCGCTGAAATGGGACTCTCCCTGGGGCGTGGGTTATCCCGGCTGGCACATCGAATGCTCCTGCATCTCCATCAAGCATCTGGGGGAGTATCTGGACATCCATGCCGGCGGCATTGACAACGCCTTCCCCCACCACACCAACGAGATTGCCCAGTCCGAAAGCTACCTGGGTCACAAGTGGTGCAATTACTGGTTCCATGTCCACCATCTGAATACGGACAACGGCAAAATGAGCAAATCAAAAGGGGAATTTCTCACCGTGAGCCTGTTGGAGCAGAAGGGCTACGACCCCATGGCCTACCGGCTGTTCTGCCTGCAAAGCCATTATCGCCGGAATCTGGTATTCAGCTGGGAAAATCTGGATAACGCCGTCGCGGCCTACGACAAGCTGATTGCCAAAATCGCCGCCCTGAAAAATGACGGCGAGGTGGACGCCGACGCTTTCGGCAAGCTGAAAGAGCGCTTTGTAGGCGCGCTGAACGGCGACCTTAACACCTCCGTGGCCGTCACCGCCCTGTACGATGTGCTGAAGGCCAGGTGCAACGATGCCACCAAGCTGGCGGCCATTGCCGACTTTGACCGGGTGCTGTCCCTGAACCTGCTGTCCGCCGCCCGGACGCTGCGGGAGAAGCAGGCGCAGGAGGAGCAGGCCTCCGCCGATCCGGAGATCGACGCGCTGGTCGCCGCCAGAACCGAGGCAAAGAAGGCGAAGAACTTTGCCGAAGCGGATCGCATCCGGGACGAGCTGAAAGCGAAGGGCATTGAGATCATCGACACGCCCCAGGGCGCGAAATGGAGAAAAGTATGAAGCTGCTGATTCTGGACGGCAACAGCGTCATTAACCGCGCCTATTTCGGCGTCAAGCCCCTGACCACCCGGGACGGGCTGTATACCCACGCCATTTACGGCTTCCTCAACATTCTGGAACGGATGGAGAAGGAGGAGCAGCCCGAGGCGGTGTGCGTGGCCTTTGACCTCCACGGCCCCACCTTCCGGCACTTAAAATACGACGGCTACAAGGCCACCCGTCATGCCATGCCCGAGGAACTGGCGCAGCAGATGCCCATTATGAAGGACGTCCTGCGGGCGATGAACATTCCCATTTACGAATGCCAGGGCTGGGAAGCCGATGACGTCATCGGCACCGTGGGCAAAATCTGCTCCCGGCAGGACTGGGAGTGTGTGATCGTCACCGGCGACCGGGATTCCCTCCAGCTGATCGACGAAAATGTCCACGTCAAGCTGGTGATTTCCAAGCCGGGGCAGACCACGACCACGCTGTTCGACGAGGAAAAATTCCGGGAGGAATACGGCTTCGAGCCGAAAAAGCTCATCGACCTGAAAGCCCTCATGGGGGATTCCTCCGACAATATCCCGGGGGTGGCGGGTGTTGGCCCCAAGACCGCCAAGGAGCTGCTGGGAAAATTTGGCAGCCTGGACGGGGTTTATGCCCATCTGGACGACCCCTCCATCCGCCCCAAGCTTCGGGAGAAGTTGGAAGCGGGGAAGGAAAACGCCTATCTTTCCTTCGACCTGGCCACCATCCGGCCGGAAGCCCCCATCGATTTTGTGCCGAAGGACGCCATTGTTCAGCCCTATAACCGGTCGGAGCTGTACCAGCTGTTCCAGAAACTGGAATTTGTGCGGCTGATCGACAAATACGGTCTGCGGGGCGCGGCGGCGGACGCTCCCAAGCCGGAGCGGAAGGTGCAGTCCCTTCCCCGGCGGGAGGATATGCCCGGCGATGTGGACAGCTGCGCCGTGTACCTTGCAGGGGACGGCAGTGTGGGTCTTGCCTGGGCGGAGGGCGTCTGCGCCCTGACGCCTATGGAAGCCCAGATGGGGCAGCTGTCTCTTGCCGGGAAAAAACTGGTTTTCCACGACAGCAAAGCGGCCATGCACCGGCTGGACGAGCTGGGGATACAGGCGGGGGAGTGCGTCTTTGATACGGCGTTGGCGGCCTATGACCTGAACCCCTCGTCCTCGGACTACACCGTCTCCAAGCTCGCAACCAACTATCTGGGGCTGAGCGTGGAGGACGCCGACGCGGCGGCCTGTGCCGAGGCCGTGTGGCACCTGCGCCCTGTGCTTGCCGGGGAGCTGGAAAAGAACGGCATGGACAGACTTTACCGGGAGATCGAATTCCCCCTGTGCCGGGTGCTTTACCGCATGGAAAACCGGGGCATCTGCATCGACCGGGAGCAGCTGCGGCAGTTCGGCGACATGCTTTCCCGGCGAATTGCCGACTGTGAGACGATGATTTTCTCCTATTCCGGCGGGGAATTCAACATCAATTCCACCCGCCAGCTGGGAGAGTTGCTGTTTGAAAAGCTGGGGCTTCCCCCGGTGAAAAAGACGAAAACCGGCTATTCCACCAATGCGGAGGTTCTGGAAAAGCTGAAAAACAAACACCCTATTATTCCGGCTATCATGGACTACCGGATGTTGACCAAGCTGAAATCCACCTACGCCGGCGGCCTGATGAAGGAGATCCGGGAGGACGGGCGGATTCACACCACCTTCCAGAATCTGGTAACGGCGACGGGACGGCTGTCCTCTACGGAACCGAATCTCCAGAATATTCCAGTCCGCACGGATTTGGGCGCGGAGATCCGGAAAATGTTCATTCCCAAGCCCGGCTGTGTGCTGGTGGACGCGGACTACAGCCAGATCGAACTGCGGGTGCTGGCGCATATCGCCGGTGACGACGCCATGCGCAAGGCCTTCTGCGACCATGTGGACATCCACACGGCCACGGCTGCCCAGGTGTTCGGCGTGCCGGTGGAGGAGGTCACCCCCTTGCAGCGCCGCCATGCCAAGGCCGTCAATTTCGGCATTGTCTACGGCATTTCCGAGTTCTCCCTGGCGGAGGACATCGGGGTTTCCCGCTATGAAGCCCGGGCGTATATCGACAATTATCTGAACAACTACCGGGGCGTGAAGGAATACATGCACAAGGTGGTGGCGGATGCCCGGGAAATCGGCTACACAGAAACGC
>CAKTKF010000192.1 GCA_934569215.1 uncultured Oscillospiraceae bacterium | reverse complement strand
ATCCCTCCCTATTTTATATAAATCAACCAAACGAGGTGTTCTCAATGAAAAAACAAAAGAAAATCCTGGTCGTCGGAAGCTCCAACATTGATTTTGTGCTGAACGTGCCGGAAATGCCCCGGAAGGGGGAAACGCTCCTGTGCCGTTCCTTCGCCAACGTCCCCGGTGGAAAGGGCGCGAATCAGGCCTGCGCCTGCGGAAAGCTGGGCGGCGACTGCACCTTCCTCAGCGTCCTCGGCCGGGACAGCCTGGGGCATCTTCTGTACAAAAGCCTGGAAAACGCCGGGGTTGACCTGTCCCGCATCGGCTACAGCGACACCCTGCCCTCCGGTATGGCCATGATCACGGTCAACAGCGCGGGGGAAAACAGCATTGTCGTTGTCCCCGGCGCCAATGACTGCTGTGACGAAGCCTATTTTCGTCGGAATCAGGATGTGATCCAGTCCGCCGGCATTTTGTTAATTCAGCTGGAAATCCCCCACAATGGCGTATTTTCCCTGATTTCCGAAATGAAAAAACTGGGCAAAACCACAATTCTGAACCCCGCTCCCGCACCGGAATCCATTCCGGACAGCCTTTTCCAATACATAGACTGGATCACGCCCAACGAAACGGAGCTTTCCAGCATCACGAAGCTGCCCACGGACACCGTTGAGCAGGTGGAATTTGCCGCAAAGCAGCTGATTCAAAAGGGCGTCGGCAATGTTCTGGTCACCATCGGCTCAAAGGGCGCGCTTCTGTGCCGGGAAGGCGGCTGCGTACATTACCCCACCCAAAAGGTGACAGCCGTAGACACCACCGCCGCCGGAGACACCTTCAACGGTGCGCTGGCAGTCGCCCTCTCCGAGGAAATGCCCGTTGAGGACGCCATCCGCTTTGCCAACACGGCGGCTGCCATTTCCGTCACCCGCAAGGGCGCCCAGACCTCCGTCCCCACCCGGGAAGAAGTGGACGCACTGCTGTAATTTCCGACGGCCGGAAAAGTTTTCTGCAAATTCGTGTAACGCAAAACGTCCTGTGAATCCAACTGACTCACAGGACGTTTTCCGTTCATTTCAGAAATTGAGGGTCGATTGCGCTGCCAGAATACCCGGCCTATTCATTAGTACACTACGTGCAGCCACTTTCGCTTATCCACGGTGACGTGCTTGTGCCGGTCGATGTACTCAATGATCATCTGGGAAATTTCCGTCGGCTGATCCCTGACCAGCTTGCATTGGGCATAAAACGGATACCCGCCTGTGCCGGTGGCTCGGTAGTTATTCATGCACAGCGTCAATGTCCGGCCTTCTTCCAGCTCCTTGCCCTCATACAGCATGGATGTGACCCGGTCGCCGATTGGCCTGCGAATGTCCATCGTCACTTCCAGGCCGGAGAGATAGTCAAAGTTATAGTGCTGGACAATGGGCTTGAGGAAACTCTGTCCCACTTGCAGCTGCCCGGACCCGTCCAATGCAAAGTATTCCGCGCACCGTTCCAGCCCGGCTTTCAGAACCCGGCGATTTACCTCAAGCGTTTGCAGCGTGTTGGGGAACACATAGGTGGCGACCACGTCCCGGATGGTGACCTGCTGATTGAAGCCCTTCACCACGTTGGCAAGGCTGGTGACGGAAAGGTCAGCGCCGGAGGCTTCCAGCTGCACCTGATTGAAGAAATTGGCAATGAGAGAGCCGTTTTCCGCCATCTCCATATGATCTCCGGGCAGCAGCGGAACGTCCAGCTCCCCAAGGGGCTGATCCAGAAAAACGGCATTCTGGGCGTCCAGGGGTGCCAAAAATGCCGCCAGACGTTCCTCAGGCTCCCCGGGGTCAACCAGCCGGGAATGGGCAGTCACGTTCCCATCCGCCGACACCGCCGCATCCATCCGGACATACTGCCTGCACCGATCCGGGGACTGGCAGGCGTAGGTGCCGAAAAGCCGCAAGTCCGCCTTGGCCTGATGCTGGTGTCCCGTCAGCAGAATGTCAAAATCCAGTTCCTTGCAAATCCGGTACGCCTGATTTTCGCCGGTGTCAGAGAGAAGCTCTCCGGTGGCCAGATCATTTTCAAACCCGCCGTGGTAAATGCAGACCGTGATGTCCACATTGGCCTTTTTCAGTTCTTCCAGCGCGGCCGCCGCGGCGGGGAAAGCCTCGTGAACCTTGATGCCTTCCAGATTCTCCGGCTTCTCCCACAGGTTGACAAAGTGGGTGGTAACGCCGGTAATGCCCACGCGCAGGCCGTTTTCCAGCGTGACCACAGCAATTCGCTCCACGCCGGCCACCCCCTCCACGTTGGCGCTGACACAGCGTGCGTCCAGGTGGCTGAGGTAGCTTTCCAGCGTCTCACGGCCAAAGTTAAAATCATGGTTGCCAATGGTGACAAACTGATACCCCGCCAGATTCATCACCCGGGCGGATACCTTCGCGCCCTCCACCGGATTCCGGCTGAGCCAGTAGGCAAAGGGACTTCCCTGCAAGATATCGCCGCCGTCCAAAATCAGGGTGTTGCCGTCGTGGGAAAAGGTTGACGCACAGCGGGATAGTCCGGTGGTGCCGGGCATCCCCGTGGCGTAATCCATATCGGAAAAATATCCGTGAATATCGCTTGTAAAGCAGATCGTCAGATTTCGGTTCATAAAAATACTCCCTTGAAAAAGGCTTCGGCGTTGACGCGCCGAAGCCTTTGGTTGAATTATTGACCGTGCGCCAGCTTCCGGCGGATTCTGGTGGAGAAGAACTCAATGACCAGCGCCAGCACCATCAGCCCCCAGACAAAGGAGCCGACCATCGCCCAGCGGCGGCTGTTCAGGCACTGCACCAGAGACGCGCCGATACCGCCCGCGCCGACAATACCCAGGGTAGTAGCGTCCTTCAGGTTGATATCGAAGCGGTAAATGGTGGTGGAAATGAAGCTCGCCGTCAACTGCGGGATAACGCCGTAGCGGATTTTCTCAAAGGCGTTGCAGCCCATGGCGTCCAGGCTCTCCAGGATGTGGGTGTCCAAATCCTCGATGGCTGTGATGTACATTTTGGAGATCATGCCGATGGAGCAAATGGACTGGGTGATGACACCGCAGGCCGCGCCGGGGCCGGTGACGCGGATCCACATCAGCGCCCACACCAGACTGGGAATGGTACGGATCAGCAGGATCAGCAGCCGGAACAGATAGGAAATGGGCTTCGGCATAATGTTGGACGCGGCAAGGAAGGCGAAGGGAATCGCCAGAATCGCGCCGAACAGCGTACCCAGCACCGCAATAGCCACGGTTTGCAGCAGCAGATAGGGAACGTCCGTATCCCCCGTGCCGAACAGCAGCGCGGTATCGGGATGGAAGACGCCGTGGAGGACGCCCTTTGCCACCTCGGAACCCGTGGTGGTCATGCCGTTGAACTGGATGCTGGAGGACGACCAGCCGACCATTGTCACAATGATCAGCACGATCAAGGTGTAGAGCATCCACTTCCGGGGGCGGTTGGCATAGGCCTCGGCAGCGGTAAGCTTCCGGTTATAGGTTTCCTCAAAGGTTTCCAATTTGGTTCTTGCAGACATGTTCATCCTCCTCTCAGCTCAGCTTCTTGCGCAGGTAGGCG
>CAKTKF010000191.1 GCA_934569215.1 uncultured Oscillospiraceae bacterium | reverse complement strand
ACGATTTCTTTTTCGCTTTTGCCGGAATAGACCGGCTTCCCCGCGGGGGTGCGCGACTGAACCTGTTCGTCAGTCAGCCCCAGCGTAGGGTCAATTTCTGGTATTAAATCTCTTTCTTCCATGGAGCGTGCCTCCTGCTTATTTGGCCGGTTCGGGGAAACCGGCGGCCTTGTCCCAGATGACCAGCAAGCTGCCGTCCTTCACCGAAATGTGCGCCGGTTCTCCGGTAAAGTGGTTGCTGACGCCCAGAGGAAAACCGCTGGTAAGTACGCCGTCTTCCAGAGCGTAATACAGCCCCCGCTCTGTCACGCCCCGGGCATCCGCGCCCATGCAGAAGACGGACAGGTTTCCGCGCAGTCCCGCCGGGAAGGCAATGCTGCCGTTCTTTACCACGGTGACGATCGACCGGTTGCCCACAAGATAGCCCACAGCACCCCGGTCGGTAAGAAATTGCAGCGTCTGGAAATTGGCTACGGTGTGGTCAAGCCTGGGGCCGTCCAAGCTTCCGTAAAGCACGAATTCCCGATACCCCAACTCCAGCCCCCGACGGACGGCGAGCATGGCGTCGGTGTCGTCCTTTTCCACCGGGAACACCTCGGCTCCCGGAGGGGTGAAGCCCAGAGAGTCAAAGTCACCGATGATCTCGTTTGGTTTGATTCCCAGCTTCCGGGTATGCTTCAAGCCGCCGTCGGCGGCGAGGATGTAATCGTCTTCTTTCAGCGGCCGCGCCAGCGCGTCAAACTCCGCGGCGCAGAAAATCACACAGCAGCCCATGGTCGTCCCCCTCTCGTGAAACTTTCTTTCTATTCTACCACATTTCGCCGCAAAGAAAAGGGGCGGGGGTGTAAACAGTTCTTGAATTTTGCGGCCTGCGGTGTGGGAGTAAGCCGTCTCGTTAACGCCAAACGGCGTGACCCTTGCGGTCACGCCGTTCTTACTCATGATTCTGCGCTGAACAGAATGCGGTCGTTGCTGACGCCCTGCTCGTGAAATACCTTCAATAGCTGCTCCGTGGTCATGTTCTCCCGCTCTGCGCCCGCCAGCTCCAGAACGATCTGGCCGTTGTTCATCATAATGGTGCGGTTGCCCAGAGACAGCGCCGAGGGAATGTTGTGGGTGATCATCAGGCAGGTGATGTGGTTCTCCGCCACGATTTTCTTCGTCAGGGCAAGCACCTTTTCCGCCGTGGCGGGGTCGAGGGCGGCGGTGTGTTCGTCCAGAAGCAGCAGCTTGGGCGTCACCAGTGTCGCCATCAGCAGTGTCAGCGCCTGACGCTGACCGCCGGACAGCAGACCCACCGGATGATCCATCCGGTCTTCCAGCCCCAGCTCCAGCTGCGCCAGCTTTTCCCGGAATCCGGCGCGATCCTTCGCCGTGACCACGGAGAAGGGCGACCGCTTTTCCGACGCCCGCAGGTAGGCCAGCGCCAGATTTTCCTCAATGGTCATGTTGGGCGCGGTGCCTTTCAGGGGATCCTGGAAAAGGCGGCCGATGAATTTACTGCGCTTGAAATCCGGGAGATTGGTGATATTCTGCCCGTCCAGCCGAATAGTCCCCTCGTCCACCACGAAGGAACCGGCGATCGCGCCGAACAGGGTGGATTTGCCCGCGCCGTTGGAGCCGAGAATGGTGACGAAATCGCCGCCGTCTAAGTGCAGGTCAACGCCGTTCAGGGCTTTTTTCTCGTTGACGGTGCCGGGGTTGAAGGTTTTGGAAATATGACTGATTTGCAGCATCAGGCTTTCCCTCCTTTGGTTGCGGGGCGCACCGCGGATTTGATGGCCGGCAGACCGATGGCCAGCGCCACGATGACGGCGGAGATCAGCTTCAGGCATTCGCTGGGCAGATCGAGCCGCAGGGCAATGGCGATGATGAACCGGTACAGGATGGAGCCGAGGATTGCCCCCAACGCTTTCATCCAGGTTTTGCCCTTGGGCATGAGGGTCTCGCCGATGATCAGGGAGGCCAGGCCGATGATGACCATGCCGGTGCCGAGGTTGATGTCGGCGGTCTTCTGGTACTGCGCCAGCACCGCGCCGCTGAGGGCGGTCATGGCGTTGGACAGGCACAGTCCCACGGTGACGGTGAAGGCGGTGTTGATAGAGGATGCCCGTACCATGTCCGGGTTATCCCCGGTGGCACGGATGGAAAGCCCCAGCCGGGTTTTCAGGAACAGCACCAGCAGCACCCCCATGACGACGGTCAGCACCGCCGCGGGGATCAGCTTGTAAAAGCTTCCAAGATAGGGCTTTACCAGAGAGAACATGGTGTCGGCCTTCACCATACTGACGTTGGAGGAAAAGCCCATCACCGCCAGATTCACGGTATACAGCCCGGTGTTGGTGATGATACCGGCCAGGATGGAGGGAATTTTCAGCTTCGTCTGCAAAAAGGCCGTGACGAACCCGGCGCAGGCGCCCGCGAGCATGGCGGCGGGAAGCGCCAGCAAAGGGTGTCCGGCCACGGCGATGGTGGCGGACACGGCGCAGCCCAGAGTGAACGCGCCGTCGGTGGTCATATCGGCGATGTTCAGGATCCGGAAGCTGAGAAACAGCGCCAAAGCGACCAGGGCGTAGATGCAGCCCAGCTCCAGCGCACTCATGATAACGGCGGTTGAGATCATGGTTGACCCCTCCTTGTGATAACAGCATTGTGGGGAGTGGCGGTGCCACTCCCGGAGAAGATTCGGTAAGACTTTTTTCGTATTGCCGGGAGGGGCGCTGCCCCTCCCGATCGTGTGTCATTATTCGCCGGTCTTGACCTCTACCACGGTATTTGCCATGGAGGCGAATACGCTGTAGTCAATGCCCAGGGTGGCGGCGGTTTCGGTGTTGACAGTGATGATGCCGCCGTCCATTACGTGGAATTCGGGAACCGCGCCGCCCAGCAGGATGTCCATGGCCATGCTTGCGGTGTAGGTGCCAAGCTCGGTGTAGTTGACGCCGCAGGTGGCGAAGGCGCCGGCGGCTACGAAGGAATCCGCGCCGGTGTAGTGGGGGATGCCGGCCTCGTTCAGGGTTTCGGCGACGGTGACTTCGGCGGCCATGACCACGTTATCGGTGGGGGTGAAGACCGCGTCCACGCGGCCGACCATGGAGGCGGCGGCTTCTACGATCTCACCGCTGGTGTTGCCGGTCTTCTCCACGAAATCGATCTGCTTTTCCTGGAGATAAGCCTTGGCTTCCGCAATGGGGGTGGTGGAGTTGGCTTCGGAGTTGGAGTACAGCAGGCCGACGGTCTTGATGTCGGGGTTGGCGGCCAGCATCATGTCCAGGATGAAGGCGGTGTTCAGGGCGTCGGAGGTGCCGGTGACGTTACTAAGGCCGGTGAGCCCGGCGGCTTCGGGGTCGGAAATGGCGGCGTACACAATGGGAATGTCGGTGCCGTCGGCGGCGGTAACCATGCACTGGGCGGCGAGAGTTGCGATGGGGATGATCACGTCAACGCCGTCGCCTACCACCTGTGCGCCGATCTGGTTCAGGACGGTGGCGTCGTTCTGGCCGTTGAACTCCTGAATGTTGATCTTGACGCCCTTTTCCTCCGCCAGCTTCTGGAGCTGGGCGACGATGGCGGTGCGGATCTCATCCAGAGAAGCGTGATCCAGCTGCTGGACG
>CAKTKF010000190.1 GCA_934569215.1 uncultured Oscillospiraceae bacterium | reverse complement strand
CTTGTCGCTGCCGAAGTCGTCATGCTCCTGGGAATTGCGGCGGACGGCCTTGGGGGACAGAATATCGTCCAGGTCGAGATCGTCAACGGTCTCGTCGGAATCCTCGTCCAGACCCAGACCGCTGAGATCCAGCTCGTCATCATACCCGTCGGAGACCGTTTCCTCCGGCTTGTCGCCGGAAGGCACGTCATCAAACTCGGAAAGATCTATATCTGCGCCGTCTTCGCCGTCCAAAAATGCCTTGGGGTCGAAGTCGTCATCATCGAAATGGAAATCCATGTCGAAATCGTCCTTAGCCATAGTTCATCCCTGCCTTTATGGTATAGTCAATGGTATTCTACCATCGACAAAGAAAAAAAGCAAGGGAAATTGGAAGAAAAGCTAAAAAAAGAGAAAACGGTCGAAGCGTCGGGGTTTCACCCGATTTCGCAAACGCACGGGCTTCCCGCTGTTTTGAGGGAAGCCCGTGCATGAGAAATTATACGTAGCGGATGGTAATCTCACCAAAACTGACATCGCAGCTGACGCGAATTATACCGACTGCATCGTCGCTGGGAGTGCCGGAAATCTCCACGCTTGCAAAAGCGGTGCTGTTGCTGGGCTCCACCCGGAACCGGCTGGGGACGATCAGCTCCAGCTCGCCGAAGGCGCAGTTCAGGGAAATGGAGCAATCCGGGGAAATCTGCTCGCATTTTTGAAGATCGACGGACAGCGTCCCGAAGCTCACATCCGCACTGCCGCCGGACAGGGTAGGCAGGGGGATCACGTAGTGGTTTTCGCCGAACACCGTAGCGCAGTCAAAGCTGTCGCCGGTGCAGGTGCAGTGCTCTCTTTTGGAGCCGCCTTTTCCGGAGCGGCTCAAGGAAAAGACGCCCTTTTTCGGCTTACGGATGGTGTCCACCAGCAGACTGCCGCCGAATAGCAGCAGAAAAACAGGCAGAAGAAATTCCCGTTCCAGGCGGAAGGGGGCAAAGTTCAGGTTGCTCAGCAGAAAATACAGTCCAAACAGGGAACAGCCCAGCCGGAAGAAGGAAAACCGGGGGAACAGTCCGAAAATGCCGAACACCAACAGCGCCGACGGCCAAAGTACATCCCAAAGCTTTGCGTGGAAGCTCAGGAAATAGGACGCCAGCATGATGCCGCCCACCAGCAAGATCCAGACGGCAAGGCCAATGCTGCTTTTCTTTCCGCCGTCCCAGGACAGCTCCAGGCTTCCGTCCGGATGGATATGTACGCCGTTTTCCTCCGTGTCCGCCGGGACGATCTCGGCGGGGTGAACCTCTTTCCGTTCAATTCCCAGCAGCTCATCGGTGGAGATGCCAAAAATCTCCGCCAGTTTCGGCAATGCGCCGATGTCCGGGCAGGACTGGTCGTTTTCCCATTTGCTCACGGCCTGGGCGGTGACGCCCATCAGCTCCGCAAGGGCGTCCTGGGTCAGTCCCAGACGCTTGCGGTGGAAGACGATCCGCTTCCCCAATGTTTCTTCCATATTCTGTCGTTCTCCTTTTCCTTAAATGAAATACATGGCAGGGCGTTTTGCCTTGCCGGGAGGGTATCCGTCGTTGCAACTGCCTATATCATGCCATAACCGGGACGAAAAAGCTATAAAATGTTCGTTAATATGGACGGAAATTTTTTTCAACCGGCGGTTGAAATGGACTCAACCACCGGTTGCGGGCGGTTTTGCTTGCAATCGGACTGCCTGTGTGGTATGATTTGAAGAGATTTCAGATGCGGAGGAAAAAGAATGAGGCGGCTGAAAGTTATCACCGATCAGGATATTTTGGGCAAGACGGGGCTTTCTCAGGCAAAGCCGCGCCTGACTGCCAGAGCCGTTGTCGTGAACAGGCGCGGGGAGATCGCGGTCATGTATGCCGGGAAATTTAATCTGTACTCCCTTGTTGGCGGCGGTATCGAGGAAAGGGAGGATGCTCTGACCGCTCTGCGGCGGGAAGTCTATGAAGAAACCGGCTGCACCTGCGATGGAATCATGGAGCTGGGCGCTGTGGAGGAGAACCGGGGGAGCTGCGATTACACGCAGATTTCCTACTATTATGTCGTATATACCGACACGGAGGCGCTTTCGCCCCACCTGACCGACGGGGAAAAACGGAATGACACCACGGTTCAGTGGCATTCTTTGGAGGATGCATACAGCCTGATCGCGTCGCCCCGGCATCCCACTGTTCAGAGAATGTATCTGCAAGCCAGAGACGTTGCGGCACTGGACGCCTATCGTACTTTTTTGCCCGGAAAATAACATTCGGAGGGAACAACATGGAAAAAATAACCAGCTTTACCATTGACCACATTAAATTACAGCCGGGGATGTATGTTTCCCGGAAGGATAAGGTGGGGACTGAGACGGTGACGACCTTCGATCTGCGCCTGACGAAGCCCAACGATGAGCCGGTGATGAACACCGCGGAGGTGCATACCATCGAGCATCTTGCGGCAACCTACCTGCGGAACGAGCCGACTTGGAAGGACAAGGTGCTTTACTTTGGCCCCATGGGCTGCCGGACGGGGTTTTATCTTCTGCTGGCCGGGGATTATGCGTCCAAAGACGTTGTCCCGCTGGTGCTGGACTGCTTCCGCTTTATCCGGGACTACCGGGGCGAGGTGCCGGGTGCAAGCCCGAAGGATTGCGGCAATTATCTGGACATGAACCTGTCCATGGCAAACTATTGGGGCAGAAAATACGCCGCACTGCTGGAAAACATTGACGAAACCCGACTGGTTTACCCGGAATAAGGAGAAAATGATGACAAGATTGGGAATTATTGGTGCAATGGATGTGGAGGTCGAGACGCTTCTCGCCGAAATGGAGCAGGTGACCTCTGCCAAGAAAGCGGGCACCACCTTTCACGAGGGTGTTCTGATGGGGCTTCCCGTGGTTCTGGTGCAGTGCGGCGTGGGCAAGGTCAACGCGGCGCTGTGCGTGCAGATTCTCTGCGACTGCTTTGGTGTGACCCATCTGGTGAACACCGGTATCGCCGGTTCCCTCTGCGCGGAGCTGGACATCGGCGATCTGGTGGTGAGCCGGGACGCCATGTATCACGATTTTGACTGCACCCATTTTGGCTATCCCTTCGGCAAGGTTCCGGGGATGGATGTCATCGCGTTTCCCGCCGATGACACGATGCTCGGCTACGCATTCGCGGCGGCGGAGGCGGTAAATCCCGGTCACACCCGGGTAGGCAGGGTCGCCAGCGGCGACCAATTCGTAGCCGATCCGGCGGTGAAGGAAAAAATCGTGGCAAACACCCAGGGACTGTGTACGGAAATGGAGGGCGCGGCCATCGCCCAGACGGCTTACCGCAACGGCATTCCCTTCGTCATCCTCCGCGCCATCTCCGACAAGGCAGACGACAGCGCGGAAATGGACTATCCCACGTTTGAAAAAATCGCCGCCCACCGCTGCGCCGAGGTCACCTGCAAGCTGGCAAAGCACCTGCACGAAGCGGAAATGATGAATTGATTGTATTCTCCGGGGAAAGCTATCTCCGGAGGGATTCAACATGACGGAAAAACAATACGGCGCTCTGGTGGCGCGGATGGCGCCAAAATCGCCTATGTGGCGCGACTGCCTGAACGCTTTCTGGATTGGCGGGCTGATCTGTGTGGTCGGGCAGATATTCACGAAC
>CAKTKF010000189.1 GCA_934569215.1 uncultured Oscillospiraceae bacterium | reverse complement strand
ACCACAACGTCCTTGTACTTTTTCTGCGCGGATTTCCCGTCAGAAACCAGTACGTCTATTTGAAAATCACGTTTCCGATAGGCAAGAATGTCTTTCGGGTCCAATGCGAGAAACTGACTTTCCTTACAGCGCATGACCGCATAGTTATATGCCAGATCGTTTTTGGATACGGTCATAATGAGGTTGCCATTGTGGATAAAGGTGATGTAATCCGCAATCTTTTCCAGATCGCTTGTAATATGGGAGGATAACAGGATTGCGTGATTTTCTTCCTGCACAAATTCCAGAAAAACGTCCAGCATTTCATCACGCATAACCGGGTCTAATCCGCTGGTCGCTTCGTCCAGAATCAACAGTTCCGGGTGGTGAGCCAGTGCAGCGGCAATCGCCAGTTTCATCGTCATTCCTTTGGAATAATGTTTGATTTTCTGCTTTGCTGGCAGGTGAAAGTCCTCTAAATACTTCTGAAACAGGGAATTATCCCACCCGGTGTAAAGACCATCCATGACTTTGGATAATTGCTCTGCCGTCCAGTAAGCGGGAAAATTGTCACCATCGTAGACAACACCAATTTTTTCACGCAGGCTTGTATCTGCGTCCGACATTTCCTGCCCAAACAGCTTTACCGTTCCGCTGTCTTTCCTGATCGTATTCAGAATACAGCCGATCGTGGTCGTTTTTCCTGCTCCGTTTTCTCCAACAAATCCCATAATAGCCCCATATGGCAAGGAAAATGTCACATCTTCCAATGTAAAATTCGACTTGGGAAATGTTTTGGAAACATGCTGCAATTCTAAAATATTCTCCATGCTCATTCGTCCTCCTGATAGAATAAAGCCAACAATTCCGTCAATTTCTCAAGAGAAATGTTGCTTGTCCGTCCAATTTCTGCGGCGGCTTGTAAATGTTCCTCCGCAATACGCTGTTGTTCCTCCTGATAAAATTCCTTGTTCCGTGCTGACACAAAACTCCCTCTGCCCACTGTGGTTTCTATGAAGCCGTCCCTTTGCAGATCTTCATAGGCTTTCTGTACCGTAATGACACTTACATGAATTGATTTTGCCAATGCCCGCATTGAGGGAATTGCGTCACCAGCTTGCAGTTCACCGCTCATGATCATCGCCTTCATCTGTGATGTGATTTGCTCGTATATCGGCTTGTTGGCGTTATTGCTGATGATAATTTCCATGATCCACCGTCTTTCAATTGTACTTAATGTATAAGCACATTATAACACTCGCACACGCATAGTCAACCCCAAAACTCAAATTGCCGGATACAGTTATCAGAAATAGCTGTATCCGGCAGTTAGAATTGCGGACGATTGTCTATCCTATTGTACTTTATCAAGCGGGAGCATTCGCGCCGGGATGTTGTCATTTTTTCAGAACTTCCCTCACAGTCAGAGCATTTTCCTCCACGGTAAAGCGGATGTCGTACCCGGCGAAGGACAGGCCGTAGATGCGCTCCGGGGTTCGCTGATAGGAGGGGCGGGGGTCGTGGGACAGAACGCCGATGGCGGCGTCCCGCTTGTTCTCCGGGAGCAGGGACAGAAGCGCGGGCGGGAAATTGACGTTCAGCAAAAAATCCCCGGCGGTATCCGTGAAGCCGCCGGCGGCGTCCGGGTGGCAGTCGCCGTAGGGAATGTAGGGCTTGATGTCAAAAATCGGGGTGCCGTCCATCAAATCCGCGCCGCCCACATGCAGAACCGTGCCGAATTCCCGGGTCTGCTCCACGCCCAGAAGGCGGACGCTGGACAGCCCCAGATTGTTGGGGCGGAAGGGGGAGCGGGTGGCAAAGACCCCCATCCGGGTGTTTCCGCCCAGCCGGGGCGGGCGCACGGTGGGCGACCAGCCCTGCCGGACAGCCTCGGAAAACTGCCAGATGAGCCACAGGTGGGAGAAGTCCTCGATGCCCCGCAGAGCGTCGGCGTTGCGGAATTCCGGTTCGAAGACGATGGTGGAGCGGAGGGACTCTACAAGCCCACTCTGCCGCGGTATGCCAAATTTGGTGGCAAAGTCGCTGTGCATTCTGGCGATGATGCGAATATTGACCGTATCCATTATGCTCTGACCTTTCTCAAGCAGAAGGTGACTGCGAAAACCGCCGCAAGTCCCAGGCTGATGGCCGCGCCTGCGGAGCAGCCGGAATAGTAGGAAACCGTCAGCCCGGAAACCCCGGCGAGAAACGCGAACAGCACGGAAAAACCGTGATACTGCCGCAAATTCCGGGCGACGTTCCGGGCGGAAGCGCCAGGCAGAACCAGCAGGGAATTGAGGATCAGCAGACCAACGCTGGAAATGGACAGCGTCACCACCACGGCAATGGCCGCGGTGAACAGCGTCTGGGAAAGCCCCACTGGAATGCCCCGGGAGGACGCCAGCTGGGGGTGAATGGCGGTGAGAGTCAGGCGGTTGCTGTAGAAAATCCAGAAAACGATCACCGCCAGCAGCACCAGCGCCAGCATCCCAATCTCACCCGGCGTAACGGAGAGAATGTCGCCGATAAG
This sequence comes from uncultured Oscillospiraceae bacterium, assembly GCA_934569215.1. Lineage (GTDB taxonomy): Bacteria > Bacillota > Clostridia > Oscillospirales > Oscillospiraceae > Faecousia. The sequence goes on along the minus strand of CAKTKF010000189.1, from coordinate 1,147 downwards.
GTACTTATTGTACCGGGTAAAGCTGCCGCCGCCCACGGTGGCGACGAAAATGCCCAGCGCAACGGCGGAGCTGGAAAACACGCCGATGAGGGTATCCGCCGCCTGATTGGAGCGGCTGCGGACGAAGGAAAACAGCAGGGCAAACACAACGCTGAACCCAACCGCCGCCCAGATGGGGGCGGCCACGCCGCAGATAATGCCGATGGCGATGCCCGTAAAGGCGGAGTGCCCCAGCGCGTCGGAGAAGAAGCTCATGCGCCCGGTGACGATCATGGTGGAGAGAATGCCGAACAGCGGCGCCATGAGCAGCAGCGCCAGCAGGGCGTTTTTCATAAAGTCCCAGTGGAGCATTTCAAAGGGAAGCGCGTCCCAGATCGCGTACCAGATACTCATGCGCGGCCTCCTCTCATGTGGAAGGTGCGGTGGAATTCCTCGGAATCCAGCACGGTTTGCGGGTCGCCCTGAATCAGAACGCCGTGGTCAATGAGCACCACCTGATCGGCGTACCGGGGCAGCAGGGAAAAATCGTGGGTGGTCATCAGGATGGACAGGTCGTAATTTTTGCGGATTTCGTCCAGCATGTCCATCAGCGTCTCCATGCCCTCCACGTCCACGCCGGAAAGCGGCTCGTCCAGAATGAGAATGTTGGGAATGGGTTCCAGCGCCAGCGCCAGCAGCACCCGCTGCAATTCACCGCCGGAGAGGGTTCCCACACGCTTGTTGACCAATTCCTCCCCGTGTACCCGGGAAAGGCACTCCGCCACCGTGTCCTTCATGGCCTTGCCGAGGCCGAGGAAAGCGGGGCGGCGGCTCATGCAGCAGGCAAACAGGTCGGATACGCTGACCGGGTCACTGGGGTCAAAGGCGGGACTTTGGGGAACGTAGCCGATACGGGGCTTTTTGCTCCGCTGCCCCGGCTCGGAGAAGGCAATCACGCCCTCGTATTCCCTCTGACCCAGAACGGCTTTCAGAAAGGTGGATTTGCCCGCGCCGTTGGGGCCGATGATGGCGACCATCTGGCCGCAGTGGACGTGAAGGTTCACGTCCTTCAAAATGCAGTCGGTTCCGATTTTCACGGACATATTCTCTACCCGAAGGCAGCAGGAATGGCCGCAGGAACCGCCATGATGTGTCAGATTCATCCCAA
>CAKTKF010000188.1 GCA_934569215.1 uncultured Oscillospiraceae bacterium | reverse complement strand
GCTCTCCCTCTGGGAGAGCTGTCACCGAAGGTGACTGAGAGGGTATTGCAGCCTGGTATACCCTCTCCGTCCTCGCTTCGCTCGGCCACCTCTCCCATAAGGAGAGGCAAGGGGGGGGGCTTGCGCGGTACACCAAACGGTACGATACGCTCCATTTCTCATGCCAACATAGGCACAGCCCCTTGGCTCCCCCTTTGGGGGAGCTGTCACCGAAGGTGACTGAGAGGGTATTGCAGTCTGGTTTACCCTCTCCGTCCTCGCTTCGCTCGGCCATCTCTCCCAAAGGGAGAGGCAAGGGGGTGCTGATGGTTCTATTTGGTTCACGGCAAAGCCCCGATTTCTTTGCCGGTATGCCAACTTATGAAATGGGAATGTAGTCAAAGGTGTGGACTCGTTTCCCGTCGGCGCCAATCTCAGAACCCTTGTCGTAGGCCAGAGAATCCAGCGCAGAGACATCCAGAATTCCGTCGAAGGTTTCGTATGTAACTTCGCAGATGCGTTCTGCTTCCCATCTTGCATAGTTCTCCTGAGTGGGAACAACCCGAACCGCACTGCCGTCTTTCATGCAGATTTGATAAAGGCCGGGGGAAAGCATCTCCAGCTGCTTCCAACCGTCCCAGTCGTGATCCGACTGATAGACCGCACGGATGGTTTTCTGACCGATTTCCGCTTCCAACAGGGTCAGGCCGCTGTCGCCGATCTCCATGTTGGGGGTGATGGTGACAGAGTTTTTCGTGCTGTCCGCGCCGGTCAGCGTCCAGTGCAGATCCCAGCTGCCGGATACCAGCGGCTCCTCCATGATGCCGCCCTTTTCGGCTCCGGTGCCAATGCCGTTAAAGTGAATGGAAAATTCCTTGCCCAAATAGCTTTCGCCGTTATCCTGGAATCGGATATTCATCTGATACTCCAGACTTCCGTCATCGGCCACCCATTGGTAAATGGCGGACTGGTACTTATCATTTCCAAATTCGACGGGCTGGCCGTTGGAGGCGTAGACCCATTCCCCGGCTTCATTGCGGGTGGTGCCGTCATAGAACCAGCCGGTCATGGAACTGTAGAATTCCGTGGAGCCGTCGATTGTCACATCGTCACGGTCCCAGAAAAGTTCGGGATTCCGACCCTCCGGCAGGGTAAAGCCCTCGACCCGGAAGAACAGATCGGCGCCGTAACTATCCACAATGGACTGCACCGCCGTAATGGTGATGCCCTGATCGGTGGCGCTGAGCACCTCGCCGGGGGCTACCTCCTTCTGCTTGTCCTCCAGCATCACGGACAGGCCGCTTTTCTCTGCCTGCTCCTTGACCTGCTGGGGCGGGTTATAGGCCGTCTGGGCGCTTCTCGACCAGCGGGTGAACACCGCTGCGCCGGTGAGGGCGCCCACCACCAGCGTGGCCGCCAGAGCCAGCAGCAGGAGCTTTTTCCCGCTCCGGCGCTGGCGCGGGGCTTCGGCGGACATGAGAAGCGCCACCATGCGCTCCTTATCGTCTCCGGAAAAGTGAATGGCGTCCATGGAACGCCGCAGTTCCGATTTTACATTGTGGGTCATACGACTTGGCTCCTTTCCTCTGTCAGCAGTGTGCGCAGCTTTCGCCGCCCGCGGGACAGGTACTGGGTGATGTTGGCTTCCGATTTGCCCATCACCTGGGCGATCTCCCTTGCGGAGTATTCTTCATAATAAAACAGGTACAGGGATATCCGGTACTGCTCCGGCAGCCGCTTCAGCGCGTCTAAAACTTCCGTGTCCGGCACCGGCGGCGCGGCAACCGCCGCAGCCTCATCCAGCGCCACGGTGCGCCGGAAATGGGCGCTTTTCAGATAGTCCTTGCAGGCGTTGATGGTGGTTCGGATGATCCATGCTTTTTCGTGGTCGATGCTGTCAAATGTACAATCGTTGGTGAGATATTTCAGAAAGACAGTCTGGCAGATATCCTCTGCGTCGCAGGTCTGTTTCAGGTAGCTGTAGCTGATACGAAGAATCGTGTCCGCATAAAGGTCTACCAGTCGTCTGGCGTGAAATTCATCCATCAATGTGTCACCGTCCTTATGTCTTTTAGAGGCCTCTGACCATAATACGAATTGGCGGCGGGAATCCTGACAGCATTATATCACAAAAATGCGGAATGCCTCAAGACCGGCATTCCGCATTTCCGTTATTGATGCTGATACTTCCGTTTTGTGGCCATCCCGCCGCGGATGTGGCGCTCCCGTTTGTTTTCGTCCAGAATTTCCCGAACCTGGAGGTATAGTGCATAGTTGTACTGCTTCAGACGCTGGGTCAGATCCTTATGCACCGTGGATTTGGAAATGCCGAGGTGCCGGGCGGCGGCCCGGACGGTGGCGCCGGTTTCGATCATGTACACAGCCGCTTCACAGGCTCGCTTCTCAATGGTGTCTGTCATATGCTACCCCTCCGATGCTGTGTGCTACGCATCATCCATATGCGCCCAAAAGAACAAATATGCCGCTCCGGCAAAGCTTTCGCCGGACATTTACTGGACATTTATAAATTTTTGCGGTATACTAAGCAAAAAGGGGGTATTGAAAATGCAGATAGACAAAAAGCTGCTGCGCAGGCTGTTTCTTCTGGCGGCGGGGTGTCTCGTCTTTGCGTGGATTTTACTGGATACGCCGCAGGCAAGCAATGCGGCAAAGTCGGTATGGAATCTGATATCGCCATTTGTGGCGGGGGCAGTCATCGCCTTCGTGTTCAATGTGCCTATGCGCGCCATTGAGCGGCAGCTGGACGGCATTCACAAGCAGGGACTGCGCCGGGTGCTGTCCATTGTGCTGACCATTGCGGCCTTGGCGCTGGTCATCATGTTTGTGGTGGAAATGCTGGCGCCCCAGATTCAGGTGACGATTGCCGCCCTGACGGAGCGCATCCCTACCTTTATTGAGCAGACGTCGGCAAAGCTGATGCAGCTGATGGACGACAATCCGGACATGAAGGCCTGGATCATGGAGGTCGCCGACCTGGAAAGTCTGGAATGGACGAAAATATTGAAGGATTCCATGGGCTTTCTGGGCAACCAGATGTCCACGGTGATGGGCAGCGCGGTGAATGTGATCGGAAGCGTGACCAGCGGTATTGTGAATCTGGTGGTCAGCATCGCCTTTGCCATTTACTGTCTGGCGCGGAAGGAAATTCTTGCCCGGCAGGGGCGGAGAATTCTCTATTCCATTCTCCCGGAAAAAACCGGCGATGAGATCATCCGCATCATGCGCCTGACCAACAGCACCTTCTCCAACTTCATTTCCGGGCAGTGCCTGGAAGCCTGCATTCTGGGCTGCCTGTTCGCTGTGACCATGGCCATTTTCCGGATGCCCTATATTCCCCTGGTCAGCGTCATCATCGCGGTGACGGCACTGGTGCCGGTGGTGGGCGCGTTCGTGGGCTGCGTGCTGGGCGCGTTCTTCATTCTGGTGGACAACCCCTTGCAGGCGCTGACCTTCGTGGCGATGTTCCTGATTTTGCAGCAGCTGGAAAACAACCTGATCTACCCCAGAGTGGTGGGAACCTCCATCGGCCTGCCCGGTATGTGGGTGCTGGTGGCGGTCACCATCGGTGGCGAGCTGATGGGCGTGTTCGGAATGCTGCTGATGATCCCGCTGGCGTCGGTGCTGTACACCCTGGCGCGGGAATTTACGGACAAGCGCCTT
>CAKTKF010000187.1 GCA_934569215.1 uncultured Oscillospiraceae bacterium | reverse complement strand
ACCAAAGGGAACGGCGCAGCCTGCGGACGTGCCGGTGATGAGCTTCCCGTCGGTGACGGCGGGGGCGCAGACCATGTCAGCGCTTCCCATCTGGCCTTCACAGCCGGGGTAGCAGGTGGCGCGCTTGCCGTCGGTGATGCCAAGCATGGCAAGAATGGTGGGGGCGGCGCAGATGGCGGCGACGAACCGGCCATTTTCCCAGGCGAACCGCACGGCCTCCAGCGCCTCCGGGCAGCCCTTGATGGAGGCGACGCCCTTCATTCCGCCGGGGAGGACGATCATATCCAGCTGGGTCAAGTCCATCTGCCCCAGCTCCATATCGGCGGTCACGGGAATGCCGTGGCTTCCGGTGACGACCTTTCCACCGATGCCAACGGTGGCGACGGACACGCCCGCCCGACGCAGCAGATCAATAGGGGTGACGGCTTCCGTTTCCTCAAAGCCGGTTCCAAGCAACATGTAAACCATATTCAGTCCTCCAGACATGCCGCCACATGGCGGTAGATTTCTTCGTGAATGTCTTCAATACTCCGCATTTTTCCGTTTTCCGTGCAGGAAATGATCGTCCATCCGTAATATTCGGCGGCGGCGCGTCCGGCGCGGCGGCAGGAGGCAAGATAGGCGCTGTTCCGCTCGTGGATGTCTGCGCTGGTGTGGGTATCCTGTTCCCGGTGGCGCAGCAGCTGCTCCGTAAAATCCGTGGGGACGTCCAGATACAGCGTCAGATCGGGGCGGGGAAGCCCCAGCCGGTCGTATTCAAATTCGTACAGCCACCTGAGAAATTCCTGACGCTTGTCCTCCGGCTCCTTGGACGCCTGATGGACGGCGTTGGAGGTGGTGTAGCGGTCGCAGACCACCAGACCGCCCTGCTCGTACCACTGCCCCCAGGCTTTTTTATAGGAGGCGTAGCGGTCGACGGCGTAGAAGGAGGAAGCGGCGTAGGCGTTGACGTCCGACGGATTCGTGCCGAACTCGCCCCCAAGGTACATCCGGATCAGCGCGGAGCTGGGCTCGGAATACTGGGGAAAGACAATTTTCCGAAAGGCAATGTTTTCGTTTTCCAGACGCTGGGTCAGCAGACGAAACTGGGTGGACTTGCCGGAGCCGTCCGTGCCCTCAATGACGATTAGTTTGCCCATTAGAATTCTCCTTATATCACGGACATTATATCATGGCCTACAATATAGCATATTTTTCCCAATTTGTCCACCATTGCGTGGGACCGAAACGGAGTTTTCTCGAATCAACCGCCGAAAAACAAAAAAAGTTGCAAACACGGGGGAAAAGTGATACAATGAAGAAAATATCGATGAAAAAGGGAAAGAGAACCATGGAAGTTACATTTGATAGTCTCGGCCTGAGCCAGGCCATGCTGAAAGCCCTGGAGGAAAAGGGCTACGGCTACCCCACCACCATTCAGGCGGAGGCAATTCCGTATTTTCTGCAATGGCGGGACGTCATCGCCAAGGCGCCCACCGGCACCGGAAAGACCTTTGCCTTCGGCATCCCCATGATCGAGCATATCGACCCGTCCAAGGAGGGCGTTCAGGGGCTGATTCTTGCCCCCACCCGGGAGCTTGCCATCCAGATCGGCGACGAGCTGCGGGGGCTGCTGACCTATTTTCAGGGCATTCGGGTGGCGGTGCTGTACGGCGGCGCGGGCATCGGCGGCCAGATCAAGCAGCTGGAGCGCAAGCCCCAGATCGTGGTGGCGACGCCGGGGCGGCTGATGGATCACTACAACCGCAAGACCATCCGCTTGGACAAGATCCAGACCGTGGTGCTGGACGAGGCCGACCGGATGCTGGATATGGGCTTTTTCAAGGACGTGACCCGGATCATCGATAAGGTGAAGAACCGGAAGAATCTGGGGTTGTTTTCCGCGACCATCTCTCAGGAGGTCATGACGGTGTCCTGGATGTACCAGCGGGACGAGGTGGAAATCACCGTGGAACCCAAGCAGGAAGACCGCCCGGACATTGACCAGTTCAGCATTACCTGCACGCCGCTGGAAAAGGCGGAAACGTCCCTGCGCCTGATCCGCAGTCAGGGCTATGAGCGGGTGATGATCTTCTGCAACACCAAGCACATGTGCCAGCGTCTCAGCGATGAATTCCAGCGGGCGGGCTTAGACTGCGACTGTATCCACGGCGACATCCGCCAGAGCCAGCGGGAAAAGACCATGCAGCGCTACCGGGACGGAAAGCTGGCCGTGCTGATCGCAACGGACGTGGCTTCCCGGGGCATCGACGTGGACGATGTGGACTGCGTTATCAATTACGACGTGCCGGAGGAGAACGAATACTACGTCCACCGCATCGGCCGTACCGGCCGGGCGAAGAAAAAGGGCGTGGCGTGGAGTATCGTCAGCAATTTCCCGGAGAAGGCCAGACTGGATGACATCTGCAAATACTGCAATTTCACCATTCAGCCCATGATGATGGACAAGGACGGAAACCTGTCGCCCGAGGAAGTCAAAGCCCCCGTGACGCCCAAAAGGAGATTCCGTTGAATCCCCGGGAAAGGGGCTTTCTGCTGCTGACAAGCCGCCTTGGGAATCCTGAACGCCGGATGCTTTCCACCGCCCAGCTGCGCACATTGGCGCTGCGGATACGGGACGGGGAATGCATCCGGCCGGAACGGGAAATGACGCGGCAGGATTTTATCGAGCTTGGGTACGACCGGGAAACGGCGGAGCGGTATTGCGCCCTGCTTTCGGATACGGAGCAGCTGGACTACTACCTGAGCCGGGGAAGAAAAATGGACTGCACCCCCGTTACTCGGGTCAGTGAGGACTACCCCGGAATCCTGCGGCAGCGCCTGGGGATGGACAGCCCCGGATGCCTGTGGGCGAAGGGCGACCTGTCCATTCTGAACACCCCTGCGGTGGCGCTGGTGGGAAGCCGGGAACTGCGAGAGGAGAACCGGGAATTTGCCGCGGCGGTGGGATATCGAGCGGCGGAGGAAGGATTGACGCTGGTTTCCGGCAATGCACGGGGCGCTGACCGAACGGCACAGGAAGCGTGTCTTGCCGCCGGCGGACGGGTCATCAGCATTGTTGCCGATGAGCTGAGCAAACAGGCCAGACGCCGGAATTTGCTGTACTTAAGCGAGGAAGACTTTGACGGCGCGTTTTCCACCCAGCGGGCGCTGAGCCGCAACCGCTGTATCCACGCATTGGGACGGATGGTGTTTGTCGCCCAATCCGACTTTGGACACGGCGGCACCTGGGATGGTACGGTAAAAAATCTGCGCTTCGGCTGGAGTCCCGTAGCCTGTTTCCGGGACGGCAGTCAGGCCGCCCGTCAGCTGGAACAGATGGGGGCATACCTGATTGGCACGGAGGATTTGCAGGATTTCGGCGGTTTCATGGAAGAAGAAAAAACGCTTTTTTAGCCCATGGCGGTTTCGCCGTGGGCTTATCCGTCGCCGCTTTTGGTGCTACGGAAGCGGAAGGCGGCAACCGGGAAAAACAGGGCATTGACAAACGCGGGTTCCTGTAATAGAATACCATAAGATAGTTCCGCAGAAAATACTGAGAGGAGGGCTTACCCATGTACGAGAAATTGGTTAATTACGCGGCCAAGCAGCTGGAGCTGGATCCTTCCGAGATCACTCCCGATGCTACCTTTGAAAGCCTGGGCATCGATTCTCTGGATATCGTTGAGATGA
>CAKTKF010000186.1 GCA_934569215.1 uncultured Oscillospiraceae bacterium | reverse complement strand
GGTCTGGGTGGTGGGAACCTTCAGATTCAGCTCAGCAAAGATGTCCTTGTTGTAGTAAACGCCCCAGGTCTTGAAGTCCACGGGGAAAGCGTACCACTTGCCCTGATAGGACACGTCGCCCATGTCAGCCTGGGTCAGGCCCAGTCCTTCGATAACGGCGTTGCCGGTCAGGTCCATGACGTAGCCGCCATCGATCAGGTCGGTGTACAGGCCGGGGTTGCCCATCATGATCTCGGGCATATCGCCGGAAGCGATCGCGGTCTGCAGCTGTGCAAAGTAGTCAGTGCCCTGGGAGTATGCGCTGTTTTCAAAGGTAACGTTGGGGTACAGCTCGGAGAACGCAGCCTGGATCTTCTCAAGGCCGGCGGACTTGTTGCCCTCGACCATGTAGTGCAGGCAGTGGATGGTCACAGGCTCGTCGGACACGGTCGTCTCCGCCTGAGTGGCAGCGGGAGCAGCGGGAGCGTCAGTCTTGGGGGCTTCGGTGGTTGCAGTCTTATCTGCGCCACAGGCGACCATGCTCAGCGCCATGATGGCCACCAGAAGCAGTGCGAACAGTTTTTTCATTTGTGTTCCTCCTCAGTTTGATTGATTAGCAGTTGCGCGACTACAGCAAATTTCACAATCTGCTTACCTGCTATGGCTATAGTATAGAGCAAATCGTCCACAATTGCAATCAACATTACCTACGATTCCCTATATAGAACTTATTCTTTTCAGCATCTTATACAATGGATAATATATAAAGGTTCTTCACGTCTCAAATACGCACCGATCGCCCCGGGCGTATACCTGCTGCACCTGGAAATCCCCGGACAGCACGACCACGTCCCCGTCCTTCCCCTTTTCCAGCGAACCCTTGCGGTCGGAAATGCCGCAGAGTCTCGCCGGTGTCAGGGAGAGCATTCTGCTGACCTCCGGCAGAGGAATTCCGTACTGCACATGCGCCGTGCGCAGGCACCGGTCCATGGTGGCAATGCTGCCCGCGTAAGAGCTGAGGTCTGGCAGCTGCGCCACGTCGTCCCGGATGACCACGGGTACGCCGGTGGTTCTGGCGCCCAGCACGGATTTTTCGCAGTTTACGCCGGCCGCCCGCATGGCGTCCGTGATCAGAGCGATAGAGTCCGCGTCCTTGATGCGCAGTGCCAGAAGCATGGATTCCCGGGGGATGTGACGTCCGTCGCCGATGAGTTCAATGGTCACATCGTCGCGCAGGTAGGTCGCCTCCACAATGCCGGAATAAACCAGACCGTTTTTCTTGTGGAACGTCGTACAGGCATTGTAGAAATGCGTCACATGGGAAAAGCCCCAGTCAAAGGCCCGCAATGCCTCCGGCGCGGTCGCCGCACTGTGCGCCAGAGAAGTCAGAACCCCGTTTTCCGCCATGACCTTGGCAAACAGCTCCATATTCGGCAGCTCCGGCGCGGCGTCCCAGCGCAGGATGCTTCCCTTCGCCCGCCGCAGTATCCGCTCCAGATCCTCCCGCTCAGGGATACGCTGCTCCCCAATGGGCTGTGCGCCCTTGGAGGCAGCGGAGAAATAAGGGCCCTCCAGATGCAGTCCCAGCAGCTCCGCACCGTTTTCCGGCTCCTTGTCCGCTTCCAGAAACAGGTCGATGGTCTTTTCCAGCAATGAATCCGCGCAGGTCATGGTGGTGGGGCACAGGGCGGTGGTGCCGTGGGCGCAGTGGGCTTTCGCAATGGTTGGGAACGCCGAAGCGTCCTCATCCATAAAGTCCGAGTCGCCGCCGCCGTGGACGTGGATATCCACGAAGCCCGCCATAATATAGCTTCCGTCCACATCCACCCGCCGGGCGTCCGGCGGACAGGGTACGTTGACGGCCGCGATCTTCTTCCCCTCCAGCAGCACGGAGCCGCAGGGGACGATTTTGTCCGGCAAGACCAGCTGGCCGTTGCCGATCCAGATTTTGTTCATAGCCATTCTCCCCTCCCACTTTGAAAAGTGGCAGGGCACCGGATAGCACCCTGCCATATTTTGATTACTTATTGTAGATTCGGATTTCCGGAACCACGGGCGTGGTAGCGGCCAGCGCGATGGCGTAGATCTTGGCGTCGCCGTGATTCTGGAACAGAGACACGGGAACCTTGCAGCTGACGGGGCCGTGGAGCGCTTTGCGCAGCATGGCGGCATTCCAGTCGCGGGGCATACACATACGCACCTTCCGGGCATGGAAAATTTCCTTCATGCCTACGGTGATGCACCACTCGGGGATGGCGTCCAGATCGGCGCCCGCGTTCATGAACGCATTGATGGTCTTGGTCTCCCGCGCCAGCTTCAGCACCCGGGTGGGACGCTGGAGGAACTCCTCATCCGTGCATACCTCACCGGGTTCCGGCGGCTCATTGAAGGCGATATGTCCCGTGATGCCGACGCCGCCCCAGCACATATCCAGCTTGCCCAACTTCTGGATGGTCTCCCAGATGCGGCCTTCGTTGCCAGGCTCAGGGAAAATTCTCTGCTCTTCCGGCATGAGCAGCTCAGGGTCTACCAGGCCGTAGAAGATCCGATCCATGCCGCCCCGGAAGGACAGCGGGTCGGTCTTGGGCAGATACTGCTTGTTCTCGTCTAAGTATTCGTCCATGTTGATGAACCAGCAGTTTTTCAGGCTGACCCGGTGCTTGTTGATCAGCTCCACCAGCCGGGCGTAGGGGCCAAGCGGGCCGTAGGGGACGATCATAACGGTCTTTTCACCCTTGGCGTTATTTTCCTGGATCAGCTCCAGAACCTCGATCGCCATCTTCCAATAAAGATCCACCTCTGTCTCGCACAGCTCGACCTTGATGTTGCTGCCCTTGCCCAGTTCCGCGGCGGGAATCGTGCGGTAGTCTGCCATATTGTAACCTCCCAGAATTTATTTTTGAGCATATTGCCCATTTGCTGTTTTTATTGTAGCTGCATTTTCGCCGTTTTGCAATATATGCAATCTACACTTTCCTTTATCGAATGCACGAATTACAGGAAAATCCCGCTTTCCCGACGGGCAAGCACCCGCAAACCGACCGCCCATGACGCTGCCGCTGCGCATATACCTTTCTTACGCATTTTTTCATACTTTTCACAAAATCTTGCAAAGTGCAGCCTTTCACGCTATACTGGTTACACAAATCCCATCACTTCAGGAGGACATATTATGAACCTGTATACCCTTCACAACGACACCCTGACCGTAACTCTCGACGCCTGCGGTGCCGTGCTGCACAGCATCGTCAAGGACGGCGCCGAATATCTCTGGCAGGGCAACGCCAAATACTGGGCGCGGCGGGACGCCAACCTGTTTCCCTACGTCGGCCGCCTGACTGACGGAAAGTACCTGCTGGACGGAAAAACCTACCCCATGACCATCCACGGCTTCTGCATCGGCACGGACTTCGCCGTGACCGAGCAAACGGAATCTTCCATCCGCTTCACCCTGAGAAGCAACGAGAAGACCCTTTCCATGTATCCCTTCCGTTTTGCCTTCCACGTATGCTACACCCTCCGGGGAAACCAGATCTGCAAGACCTGTCTGGTGGAAAACCGGGATTCCCGGGAAATGTACTTCGGCATCGGCGGACACCCCGGCTTCAACGTTCCCCTGAACGGCGAAGGTTCCTTTGAGGACTGGGAGCTGGACTTTGCCGAGCCTTGCCAGCCCGTGCGGGTGGACATGGATCCCGCCAATTACCGGCTTG
>CAKTKF010000185.1 GCA_934569215.1 uncultured Oscillospiraceae bacterium | reverse complement strand
CCCTATTCCTGGGGCACCGCCGTCAACGTCCAGTCCATGGCCTTCGGCAACATGGGCGACGACTGCGGCACCGGCGTTGCCTTCACCCGGAATCCTGCCACCGGCGAGAAGAAGCTGTTCGGCGAATTTCTGACCAACGCCCAGGGCGAAGACGTGGTGGCGGGTGTCCGCACCCCCATGCCCATCTCCGAAATGGCGGAGAAGTTCCCCGAGGCCTTTGCGCAGTTCACCAAGGTCTGCCAGATTCTGGAAAGCCACTACCACGACATGCAGGACATGGAGTTCACCGTGGAAGCCGGCAAGCTGTATATGCTCCAGACCCGTAACGGCAAGCGTACCGCCCCCGCCGCATTGAAGATCGCCTGCGACCTGGTGGACGAGGGCATGATCGACGAGAAGCAGGCGGTCGCCATGATCGAACCGAGAACCCTGGATACCCTGCTCCATCCCCAGTTTGACGCCAAGGCACTGAAGGCCGCGCAGCCTGTCGGCCGCGCCCTGGCCGCGTCCCCCGGAGCCGCCTGCGGCCGCATCGTCTTCACCGCTGAGGACGCCAAGGCTTGGGCTGACAGAGGCGAAAAGGTGGTTCTGGTTCGTCTGGAGACGTCCCCCGAGGACATCGAGGGCATGATGTCCGCCCAGGGCATCCTCACCGTCCGGGGCGGCATGACCTCTCACGCTGCCGTCGTGGCTCGCGGCATGGGCCGCTGCTGCGTCTCCGGCTGCACCGAGATCAAGATGGACGAGGAAAATAAGAAGTTTGTTCTGGCGGGCAAGACCTACCGCGAAGGCGACTGGCTGAGCCTGGACGGCTCCACCGGCTGCATCTATGACGGCATCATCGAGACCCGGGACGCGGAGATCGCCGGTGAGTTTGGCCGCATCATGGGCTGGGCCGACAAGTACCGCCGCCTGCGCGTCCGCACCAACGCCGACACCCCCCGTGACGCCGTCAGAGCCAGAGAGCTGGGCGCTGAGGGCATCGGCCTGTGCCGTACCGAGCATATGTTCTTCGAGGAAGGCCGTATCGCCTCCTTCCGGGAAATGATCTGCTCCGACACCGTGGAGGAGCGGGAGGCCGCGCTGGCCAAGATCCTGCCCATGCAGCAGGCCGACTTCGAGGCGCTGTACGAGGCCATGGAGTCCTACCCCGTGACCATCCGGTTCCTGGATCCCCCCCTCCACGAGTTCGTTCCCAACACCGAGGAAGAGATCGCCGCGCTGGCCAAAACCCAGGGCAAGACCGTCCAGCAGATCAAGGATATCATCGCGTCCCTGCACGAGTTCAACCCCATGATGGGTCACCGCGGCTGCCGTCTGGCGGTCACATTCCCCGAGATTGCCGCCATGCAGACCAAGGCCGTCATCCGCGCGGCGCTGGCAGTGAAAGGTCGTCACCCCGACTGGACGCTGGTGCCTGAGATCATGATCCCCCTGCCCGGCGACGCCAAGGAGCTGAAGTTCGTCAAGGACGTGGTGGTCAAGGCGGCGGATGCCGAGATCGCGGCGGCCGGTGCCCAGCTGCACTATGAGGTCGGCACCATGATCGAGATCCCCCGCGCCTGCCTGACCGCCGACGAAATCGCCAAGGAAGCGGAGTTCTTCTGCTTCGGCACCAACGACCTGACCCAGCTGACCTACGGCTTCAGCCGTGACGACGCGGGCAAGTTCCTGGCTGCCTACTACGACGCCAAGATCTTCGAGAACGACCCCTTCGCCAAGCTGGATCAGACCGGCGTCGGCGCGCTGATGCAGATGGCTGTGGAAAAGGGCAAGAAGGTTCGTCCGGAGCTGCACTGCGGCATCTGCGGCGAGCACGGCGGCGACCCCATGAGCGTGGAGTTCTGCCACCGGATCGGTCTGGACTACGTTTCCTGCAGCCCCTTCCGCGTCCCCATCGCCCGCCTCGCCGCCGCTCAGGCTGCCATCCGCGAACAGCGCCAATAAGAAGTTGACGCAGTGGCGTAGGCAAAACAACTGATATAAATACGGTCACACAGCCCCTTTGGATTGTGTGACCGTTATTTTTTGCCCATTTTCAGCTGAACACACCGCAAATCAAGCCGCTGGTTTCACTACGAAATCAGCGGCTTTTTTCGTTCCCCCCAATTTTTTGAATCTGTATTGTAAATACAGAATTGTCATGTTAGAAGGACATAAAAGTACAGATGTATTTTTAATACAGAATGAAGGTGAGACGATGCGTTCCTGTTTCCTGTTCGGCCACGCGGACGCGCCGGAGGATTTCTGTAGTTAATCTTGCTTAGGAATGTGCCACTATGTGCGAATATTCTGGCATATACATCCCCCAATTTTGCGGATATACTTTATCCGACCGGTATCCGCAGGGGGTGAAAAAGGTGATAAGCTACGAGCCGTTATTCCTGACGATGAAGAAAAAGGGCGTCACGACATATAAACTGTTCAAAATGGGCTTTTCCAAAGGTACTTATTACGCGATGAAGGATGGGAAAAGTGTCCTTGCCAGCACCATTGACCAGCTTTGCACCCTACTGGAATGTGAAGTCTCCGACGTTGTGAAATTTGTACCTGAACAAAACTGAGCATCCCGGACTGGTCAAGTCCGGGATGCTCAGTCTTCTGTTAAGTCCTCCCAGTCGGGGAAGCATAGCAGATAGTAGTCGCACTCTTCACACGCGATTTCATAGTCGGGATTTTCCCCGTTGTGCCGGCATAGCTCTCCGTGATAGCTGGGGGTCAATTCCTCGTCCACGCTTATCCTCTCCGTTCGTTTGGATTTCACACATATATTATATGTCTTTTATCGTAGATATGCAATACCGTACCCTCAAAATATAATGGTTTTTACGAGGGGGTGGTATTGTGATTAGCTATGAACCCCTGTTCAGGACGATGAAGGAAAAGGGTATTACGTCATACAGACTGTTCAAAATGGGTTTCCCGCAGTCGAATTACTATGCCATGAAGCACGGAGAAAACGTGTCCACCAATACCATCAACGAGCTGTGCATCCTGCTGGAATGTGACGTATCCGACATTATGAAATTCGAGCCTGAACAGAAATGAACGTCCCAGACAGGCGTAGTCCGGGATTTTTATGCCAAAAGGGAGACCCCCGCTTTCATTGAAAGCGGGGGTCGTTGCCTTTACCGGTCAGCGGATATCATACACAGACTTAACCATCAGATTCTCCTCCAGCTCCTCCACGCTGTGCGGCGTCTGCACCGTCACGCGGTAGGGGGCGGGGGTGGTGAGGGCGAAGAAGTTGTCGGACAGAACGCAGTCGAAATCCCGGAAGTCCAGGAATACGCCCTTGGCAAATACGTCGGCCTGAACGGAGATCTCCGCCCCGCCGGGGATGGGGGCGACCCGGACGTCAAACGCCGGCTTGCGCCACCGGAAGTGCTTGGCAGGCACCAGAAGTTCCGTTTGGCGCATAAGGAAGCGACCCTGTTCGTCGTACAGGTCGGCATACAGGAAAGTGTCGTAGGGGTCGGGGAAGTCCACGGGGTAAGTCAGCACGTCCCGGGAGGACAGCGCTTCCACCTCCATGTCTTTGCCGGTTTCGTCCAGCACGGTCAGATCGCCCCGGCACATGGCCAGGTGGACACGGCCGCGGAAACCGGCGCGGGTCTCGTTGGCGATGTTGACGGTGAGCGACCCGTTTTCCAGGAACAGCCCCATGGCCACGGGGGCGTAGAACTTCCGGGCGGCGTAG
>CAKTKF010000184.1 GCA_934569215.1 uncultured Oscillospiraceae bacterium | reverse complement strand
TATTTGGAGGAAGACACATGAAAAAGTTACTGGCCCTGTTGCTGGCTCTGGTAATGGTGCTCGGTCTGGCCGCTTGCGGCTCCGGCAATACCACGCCCACCGCCGCCCCCGACAATGCTCCCGCTGCTGACAATGCTGAGACCGCTGCTCCTACCGCGGCTGAGCTGGAGCCTGTCACGCTGAAGATCTGGTTCCATGGCAGCACCGTCACTCCCGACGCTTCCGCGAAGGTCATGGAGTCCGTCAACGCTTATCTGAAGGATAAGATCAACGCTACCATCGAACCCATCTGGGGCACCTGGGGTGACTTTGATCAGGCCACCGTTACCGCTCTGGCCGGCGGCGACAAGGTCGACATGTACTTCACCTGCAACTGGTCTGCCGACGAGTACAACAAGTACGCCAAGGACGGCTACTGGGTCAAGCTGGACGACATGCTGGACACCTACGCTCCCGAGCTGAAGGCTACCATTCCTCAGGGCATCTGGGACTGCGCCAAGACCAACGGCTACGACGGCCTGGGCATCTATGCCGTTCCCGGCCTGAAGGACACCGCTACTCAGAACTGCTGGGATGTCAACGGCACCCTGCTGGCTGAGCTGGGCTACGACGTTGACGCTGTCTGCGCCGCCGGCTTGGACTACTACTCCGACGAGTTCGCTGAAATGATGCAGAAGGCCAAGGATCTGAAGGGCAAGGATTTCTACCCCCTGCTGATCGAGCCTGTCGTTCTTGAGAGAATGGTCACTCATTCCTCCATCATCACCGGCGACCTGTCCTCCGGCGCTGTTCTGTCCTACTACTACGACGCCGAGCATCCTTCCAAGGACATCGGTAGCACCATCGTGAACAAGTTCTCCACCGATGAGTTTGCCAAGTTCGCTGCGAAGACCTATGAGTACGCTCAGAAGGGCTTCATCTCCCCCAGCTGCCAGTCCACCGCTACCGCTAACGACTACCGTACTGCTACCCAGTCCGCTGGCGAGTACCTGTTCGGCACCCAGTCCTACGCCTTCGGCTGCGAACTGGACTTCTCCACCGCTCGTAACATCGACGTCCGCATGGTTCCCGAGACTGCTGCCTACATGGACTGCACCTCCGGCCAGGGCGCTATGATCGCCATCTCCGCTACCTCCGCTAACCCCGAGCGCGCTCTGATGTTCCTGAACCTGCTGAACACCGACTCCGAGCTGATGACCATGATGAACTATGGTACCGAGGGCTTCACCTACGAGAAGAACAGCGACGGCACCATCACCTTCATCGCCGAGAACCGCGCTAACTACTCCCCCTGGACCAATGGTATGGGCAACGTCCGTATCCTGCCTCCCACCGACGCACAGGGTGTTGACTTCTGGGATCGCTTCTCCGCTTACTACGACGCGGCTGAGGCTCTGCCCATGGGCGGCTTCATCTTCGATTCCTCCGAGCTGAGCACCGAAGCTGCTGCTCTGTCCAACGTCTACGCCGAGTACGCCTTCAACCTGATGTCCGGTGCTGTCAACCCCGATGATGTTCTGCCCACCTTCCTGTCCAAGCTGGAAGACGCTGGCATCAACGACTTTGTCGGCGCTGCTCAGGAGCAGCTGGCTGCTTACATGGGCTAATCCCCCTGTATAGGCTGACAAAACCATAACCCCTTTGCCCCGCGCCTTTTAGGCGCGGGGCTTTTCACATTTTACGACAAAAATTCCCAACTCACCTTAATGAATCCTTAATGGCAACATAGTTGATTTCCGCATGTGTTTTCGCTATAATATGGATTACAAAATGAAACATTTACATGTGGAGGACAGAATTATGAAAGTTCGAGCATGGCTGGCTTTGGCGCTGAGCCTGTGCCTGATCGCTTCCTTGGCGGGCTGCGGCGGCAACGGTACGGCGGTGTATGTGCAGTCGGTTTCCGATCTGACGGGAATGGGCGGTATTGCGGCCGGCGACCGTTTCCCCGGCATGGTCGTTTCCGAAAACGTGACGGAGATCAAGAAGGATTCGGAAAAGACCGTCAAGGAAGTGCTGGTCAAGGAGGGCGACGACGTCAACAAGGGCGACAAGCTGTTTGAGTACGACACCGAGGAATTGCAGCTGAGTCTGGAAAAGAAGCAGCTGGAGCTGGAGCAGCTGAATGCGTCCATCGAAAGCTACCAGCAGCAGATCAAGGAGCTGGAAAAGGAGCGGGGCTGGGCGTCCGGCTCGGATAAGCTCCAGTACACCATCCAGATCCAGACCACCCAGGTGGACATGAAGGAAGCGGAGCTGAACGCCAAGGCCAAGCAGACCGAGGTCACCCAGGCGGAGAATCTGCTGAAAAACGCCACCGTGGTGTCGCCCATCAAGGGCCGCATTCAGTCCATCAACGAAAGCGGCACCGACAGAAACGGCAACCCTGCGGCGTACATCACCATTCAGGAGGTCGGCTCCTACCGCGTCAAGGGCACCATCGGAGAATTGCAGCGGGGCAGCATTATCGAAGGAACCCGTATCAAGATCACCTCCCGGACGGATCCGTCCGCTGCCTGGACGGGCACGGTCAAGCTGGTGGATTATGAAAACCCCTCTCAGGGGAGCGACACCGACCGGTATTACGGTATGTCGACCGATTCCATGTCCGCGTCCAGCAAGTACCCGTTCTACGTGGAGCTGGACAGCACCGACGGCCTGATTCTGGGACAGCATGTTTACCTGGAAATGCTGACGGAAGGGGACGGCACGTCCTCCGGTCTGCCCCTCAGCAGCGCCTTCATCTGCTTTGAAGACGACGGCTCTGCCTACGTGTGGGCGGAGAAGAAGGGCAAGCTGGAAAAACGCAGCATCACGCTGGGCGAGCACGATGAGGAGACGGACACCTACGACGTGCTGGACGGCCTGACGCTGGAGGATTACATTGCCTTCCCCGACGAGCAGCTGTGCCATAACGGCGCGCCGACCACCCATGAAATGACGGCGTCGGAGAATGCGGACATGCCCATGGACAACATGGGCGAAGGCGGCATGGATATGCCCATGGAAGACATGCCCATGGAGGATATGCCCGCTGAGGGCATGGATATGATGCCCGAGGAAAGCATCTCCGGGGAAACCGGGGAGATGCCCGGTGAGGATGCGGCGGCAGCCGAGACCGCGTCCACGGAAGGCGGGGTGGGCTAAGTGGCCATCCTGAAACTGACGGACATCTGCAAGGATTATGTGCAGGGCAAGGAGCCTGTCCGGGTGCTGAAAAACGTCAACCTGACCATGGAGCGGGGCGATTACCTTGCCATCATGGGGCCTTCCGGCTCCGGCAAGACCACCCTGATGAACATCATCGGCTGTCTGGACGTTCCCACCTCCGGTACCTATGAGCTGGACGGGCAGAACCTGAAGGACATGGACGACGACGAACTGGCGGATATCCGGAACAAGCACCTGGGCTTCGTGTTCCAGAGCTTTTACCTGATGCCCAAGCTCACCGCGCTGGACAATGTGGCGCTGCCCCTGCTGTACGCCGGGGTGAGTCTGAAAGAGCGGCGGGAGCGGGCGGCGGAGGCGCTGAAGGCCGTGGGACTGGAAGAGCGGATGGACTTTTTCCCCAACCAGCTGTCCGGCGGCCAGTGCCAGCGTGTCGCCATTGCCCGCGCCATGGTGGGAAAACCGGATCTGCTGCTGGCGGACGAGCCGACCGGCGCGTTGGACACCAAGGCGGGCAACCAGATCATGGATATTTTCCGGCGGCTCAG
>CAKTKF010000183.1 GCA_934569215.1 uncultured Oscillospiraceae bacterium | reverse complement strand
AGGGGCTACAATCAAGAGATCAATTTTGCCGTTTGTCCAACACCTTTATTTTCAAAGAATCCCGTTTCCGACTGAAAAATCGGAAACGGGATTTTATACTGTTAATCAGCAAATTTACCTAGGAGGGAAGCAATATGCACTTTACCAGTTTTTTGGAGGAAGGACGGCTGACGGTGGCGCTCACCGGGGAAATTGACCACCACTGCGCAAAAGCCTATATTCAGGCCATCGCCGCGAAAATCGAAGCCTATACCCCGGAGGTCTGCGTGCTGGATTTTCAGGAGGTTTCCTTTGTGGATTCTTCCGGCATTGCCGTGGTCATCAACGCCTTAAGGAGCATGACCCAGATCGAGGGGCGGCTGCTTCTGACGGGCATTGCGCCCCAGCCCATGCGGGTGTTCCGGGCGTCGGGAATCGATAAGCTTGTGGAGATCAAGGAGGCTGTATCATGAAATTCGACAACTATATGATTCTGGATTTTCCCAGCAAATCCGCCAACGAAGCCTTTGCCCGGTCGGCGGTGGCCTGTTTCGCCGCCCAGATGGATCCGACGCTGGAGGAGCTGGGGGACATCCGCACGGCGGTGAGTGAGGCGGTGACCAACTGCATCGTCCACGCCTACCCGGAAAAGCTGGGGAATATCACCCTGCGCTGCCGTATCCTGAAGGACAATGTGCTGGACATCGTTATCAAGGACAAGGGCGTGGGCATCCCGGACATAGAGCAGGCCAGACGTCCCGCGTACACCACCGGCGGCGCGGAACGCAGCGGAATGGGCTTTACCATTATGGAGAGCTTCATGACCAATCTGGAAATTACATCCAAGCCCGGAAAGGGAACCACGGTGCATATGCGCCGGAAGCTGCAGCGGCGGCAATGAGCAGGACGGAGGAATTGATCGCCAAGGCACAGCAGGGCGACCGGGAAGCGTCCGAAGCTCTGGTGGAGGAAAACTCCGGCCTGATCTGGTCGGTTGCAAGGCGGTTTTTAGGCCGGGGAACGGAAGCGGACGATCTGTACCAGCTGGGGTGTCTTGGCTTTCTCAAGGCTGTGGAGGGGTTCGACCTTGCCTACGGGACACAGTTTTCCACCTACGCCGTGCCGAAAATCGCCGGGGAGATCCGGCGTTTCCTGCGGGATGACGGGGCAGTAAAGGTGTCCCGGAGCCTGAAAGAACAGGCCGCGACCATCAAGGCCGCCCGCAGCCGTCTGACCGGGGCGCTGGGCAGGGAGCCGACCATTCAGGAGATTTCCCGTCAGACCGGGCTTACCCCGGAAGAAATCGCCCTGGCAGAAACGGCCACCGCCGCCACGGAGTCCATCCAGCGGGAAACGGGGGACGAGGGCTTCACCCTGGAAAACGTCCTGACGGATACGGAGTCGGAAGAACGGATGGTGGAAAAAATCGCTCTGCGGCAGGCGATTTCCGGCCTGCCGGAGCGGGAACGGATGGTCATTCAGCTGCGGTATTTCCACGGCCTGACACAGCAGCGGGTGGCGGCGGTGATGAACGTCAGCCAGGTGCAGGTGTCCCGGATTGAGAAAAAGGCAGTGGCTATGCTTCGGGAGCTGATGGCGTAAAGCGGCATTTTTCCTCTTTACCTTTTGCCGAAAATGCGCTAAAATAATGGCATCATGTTGAAGACAGGTGCAATTATGACAGAACAAATGGACTCCCGATTTCTGACCGCCAGGAAAAATTACATCGAGCGGCAGTTTTCCCAACTGAACGACATGCAGCGTCAGGCCGTGCTGACCACGGAGGGGCCGCTGCTGCTGCTTGCCGGTGCCGGCAGCGGCAAGACCACCGTCCTCATTAACCGCATTGCCAACCTCATGCGCTTCGGCCGGGGCAGCGACTGCTGCGAGATTTCCCACGCCGTCACGGAGGATGACGTGACCTTTCTGGAAAATCTGGGGGACGACCCCAGCCCAGACGACACCCGCCGGGCGGACATGCTCTGCGCCGTGGAACCCGCCGCACCCTGGAGCATCATCGCTATCACCTTTACCAACAAGGCTGCCAACGAAATGAAGGAGCGGCTTTCCAATCTTCTTGGCCCCCAGGCGCAGGACATCTGGGCGATGACGTTTCACTCCGCCTGCTGCCGCATTCTGCGGCGGGACATCGAGCGGATGGGCTTCACCCGGAGCTTTACCATTTACGATTCTGCGGACTCCGAGCGCATCATGAAGGAAATCATCAAGGACATGGAGCTGGACGACAAGACGTTTCCGGCGAAATATGTCCTGGGCGCCATCAGCCGGGAAAAGGACAAAATGGTGTCCCCCGTGGAGATGCTGGACAGGGCGGAGCGCACCGGGGATATCCGGGCGCAGCATATTGCCCGCGCCTACGGCAAATACCAGACCCGTTTGAAGGACAACAATGCCCTGGATTTTGACGACATCATCTACATCACCGTCCAGCTTTTGCAGCAGAACGAGGACGTTTTGCAGTATTATCAGCGCAAATTCCGGTACGTGCTGGTGGACGAGTATCAGGACACCAACCATATGCAGTACCTTTTAACGTCTCTGCTTGCCGGCGGTCACGAGAACATCTGCGTGGTGGGCGACGACGACCAGAGCATCTACCGCTTCCGTGGCGCGACCATCGAGAACATTCTGAACTTTGAAAAGCAGTACCGGGGCGCGCGGGTCATTCGTCTGGAACAGAACTACCGCTCCACCCAGGCGATTCTCACCGCCGCAAACGCGGTGATCGCCCACAACCTCGGGCGCAAGGGGAAAAAGCTGTGGACGGCCAACGCCCAGGGCGACCCCGTTCTGGTATACGAAGCCTCCGACGAGGGCAGCGAGGGCAATTTTGTGGCAGGACAGATCCTGGCCGGTTCCCGGGGGAAAAACTTCAAGGACTACGCCATTCTGTACCGCACCAACGCCCAGTCCAACGCAATGGAATTTGCCCTGAAACGAAACGGCATTCCCTACCGGGTCATCGGCGGCACGCGGTTCTTTGACCGGGCGGAAGTCAAGGATATGCTGTCGTATCTGTGCGTCATCAACAACCGGGCAGACGACCTGCGTCTGGGGCGCATCATCAACAATCCTCCCCGGGGGCTGGGCGCGAAGACCATCGAGACCGCCCGGCGGCTGGCGGAGGCCGAGGGAAAGCCGCTGTACAGCGTGATTTCCGACCCCTATTCCTACGCCCCGCTGGAGAAGGCCGCAATCAAGATGATGCAGTTTTCCGCCCTCATCGAGGGCATGGCGCAGCTTCTGGAGAATGGTATGAGCCTGCCGGACTTCTACGACGAGCTGCTCATCCGAACCGGGTATGTGGATATGCTGGAAAGCAAGGACACCGAGGAAAACAAGACCCGGCTGGAAAACGTGCGCGAATTAAAATCCAGCATCAATTCCTACGTAGAAAATGCGGAAACGCCCACTTTGGCCGGATTCCTGGAAGAAATCGCCCTGTATACCGATCTGGAACAGTACGACGAAAACGACGACGCCGTGGTGATGATGACCATGCACTCGGCCAAGGGACTGGAATTTCCCCATGTGTTCCTCGTGGGCTTTGAGGACGGGCTGTTCCCCGGAATGCGCGCCATCGGCGACGCGGAGGAAATGGAGGAGGAGCGGCGGCTGTGCTACGTGGCCATCACCCGCGCCAAGCAGAGCCTGACCATCACCCATGCCCGTCAGCGTATGATCTACGGACGCACGTCGTCGGCGCTGCCCTCCCGGTTCCTCAAGGAAATCCCGGAGGAGTGCATTGTGAAGAAGGGCGGCTATCACCGGACTTCGACCAGT
>CAKTKF010000182.1 GCA_934569215.1 uncultured Oscillospiraceae bacterium | reverse complement strand
CCGCGGAAGACCGGGAGGTCATGGTGCTGCACTGCCTTGTGGTCGACCCTCCGGAGGGCGGCAAGGGCTATGGCCGCGCTTTCGTCGCCTTTTATGAGGACTACGGGAGGCGGCAGGGCTGCCCTGCCCTGCGGATGGACACCAATGTGAAAAATACGCGGGCGCGAAAGCTGTACCACGCCCTGGGATACGAGGAAGTCGGCATCGTGCAGTGCGTTTTCAACGGCATTCCCGATGTGCAGCTGGTGTGCCTGGAAAAATATCTGGGGAAAAATTGAAAAAGCTCCCTTCCCGACAGGATGCAGTCAGGAAGGGAGCCTTTTTTCAGTTTGCCGCAGTTTTACCTTTATAATAGTCCGTGTCCAGAATCAGATTGTTGATCCGCACGAACTGCTGTACCTTTTCGGCCATCGCGTCAAGGGCTTCGCTGCTTATCTCCGCTTCGCCGCCGGTGATGCTGAGAACCCGCTTTGTCCCCGCGTCGTAGGCGATATCTCCGGATATCCAGCTGCCGTCGGAAAACAGCGCGTAGCCCTCATAGGTGGGGTCAAAGGCGTCCCGCCCTATGTAATCATAGGGGCTGTCCACGCCCAACAGATTCAGAACCGTGGGCAGCAGATCAGACGTATTCAGCGTCTTGTCCACCTCCATGGGCTGCAAATCCGCGCTCCAGATGAAGCAGGGCGTCCTTTCCAGCAGCAGCGCATCGTCCACCCCGGAAAGGGCATACAGGGACTTTTCATCCTTGTAGCCGTAGGTGTAGTGGTCGGTGACGCCGATAATGACGGTATTGTCAAGCTGCCCCTTGTCCTCCAGCTCCTGAAGCAGCCGGGCAAACAGATCGTCCACCAGCTTGGCCTTGAGATAGGCGCAGTCCGTTTCCTCGTTGCCCGTAAGCCCCCGGAATTCCGGGTACTTTTTCAACGCCCAGTAGCTCAGAACCTCATTGTATTTGTAGCTCAAATGGGCGGAACGGGTGATGATAAAGTTCAGAGTTGGCTGCCCTTCCCGGAAGAATTCGGCATTCAGGCCGGGATTGTCGAACAGCAGTTGATCGTCATAAAGAAGGTCTTCCTCGTCTGCGCCAATGTAATCCCCGTAACAGACGTACTCTGAATACCCCATAGCAGGAGAGAACACCCCCCGGCTGTAGAAGCTGGGGTCATTATAGTGGAAGGTTTTGGCGGAATACCCCTCCTGGGTCAGCAGACTGGCGAGGGACTGACGGTAGGTATTGGTGATGTAGTCGAAAGCGTAGCCGCCCTGACTGCTCAGAAATGAGCCGGTATTCACGCAGAACTCCGAATTGAAGGTACGGATACCGCCGTAGCCCGGTGTGTAGAAGTGGGTGAAGGAAATCCCCTCGGACATGAGCCGTTCCAGCGTGGGGGTGTACTCCCCGATCATCCAATCGTCCATGGACTCCATGAGCACCAGAACCACGTTTTTCCCTTCCAGAAGGCCGGTCATTTCGTTGTCCCCGCCCACAGTCCGGTCGGCAAAATAAGCGTTGATCTCCGCCTCCCCCGCCTTCTGCGCCGCGGCGTAGCTTGGGGTCAGGGGGTAGATGCCGTTTTTGTAGATGTCCTTTTCCAGCGTCTGGTACAGGCCGCAGACCTGATACAGCCGGTGAGCGTTGAACATGTTATCATATGCCGCCTCAGCGGACTGAACTCTGCCGTAGTCGGAGGATGCGTAGCGGATGTCGCCGTCCTGCAAAAACACCGCCTGGGGCAGACAGGCCGCGCCTACCGATGCGGCAATGGCAACCGCCGCGGCCACGATGCCGGTCGACCACTTCTGCTTCCATCTTGGGAATTTCACCAGGATCACAACGCCCTGCACCGTCAGCGCCGCCAGTCCCAGCCACCAGCCGATGGGGTAGCTCAGCAGAACGGAAAAATAGTCCGACCCTTCGGACGCATAGCGGAAATCCGACAGCCACATCATCTCGGAAAACAGATAAAAATACCCCGTCTCCACGGCAGCATAAATCGCGGCGGCAAAATACAAAATGCCGTATGCCACTCTGCCCGCCTTAGCCGGAAACAGCCTGACAAAACCGCTCAAAATGGCCGCCCACAGGATGCCGAATGCCAGCGGCCAGAGCTGCGCCAGCCGAAATTCCTTCGTATTCAGGGATAAAAAGAAAAAGGCAAACACTTCCACCAGGAAGAAAGACAGCGGCACAAAAAGAAACTGTACACGCCGCCCCGTTCTCTGTTTGCCTGTGGTTCTGCCCACTGTTCATCCGCTCCTTTATCGAAACTTAGGGTATTGTATCACAAAATGCCGCAAATGTACACTTAAGAATCCTTTATATCGATATTTTTCACAAAAAATTTATTTTCCTCTTGTAAAATCTTCCTAACTGACGTATACTTAGGAGAGCTTTGAAGAAATCAGTAAGGAGAGAGGACACCCATATGGATTTGATTACCGTCCGTGACCTGTTCAAAAACACCGAAAAATATGCCGGCACCGAAGTGAACGTCGGCGGCTGGGTGCGAAACCGCCGGGGCAGCAAGCAGTTTGGCTTCATCGTCCTGAACGACGGTACTTATTTCACCCCCGTGCAGGTGGTGTATAACGACACCCTGGAAAATTTCCAGGAGATTTCCAAAATCAACATCGGCGCCGCCCTGATTGTTCGCGGTACGCTGGTTCTCACCCCGGACTCCAAGCAGCCCTTTGAGATTCAGGCCGAGCAGATCACGGTGGAAGGCTCCTCCACCGGCGACTACCCCCTCCAGCCCAAGCGTCACTCCATGGAGTTCCTGCGCACCATCAACCATCTGCGTCCCCGCACCAACACCTTCCAGGCGGTGTTCCGCGTCCGCAGTCTTGCCGCCATGGCCATCCACCAGTTCTTCCAGGATCGGGACTTTGTCTATGTCCACACGCCCCTGATCACCGGCTCCGACTGCGAGGGCGCAGGCGAAATGTTCCAGGTCACCACCCTTGACCTGAACAACGTTCCCAAGACCGAGGACGGCAAGGTCGACTACACTCAGGACTTCTTCGGCAAGCCCACCAACCTGACCGTTTCCGGCCAGCTCAACGGCGAGACCTTCGCCATGGCTTTCCGCAACATCTACACCTTCGGCCCCACCTTCCGGGCGGAGAACTCCAACACCACCCGTCACGCCGCCGAATTCTGGATGATCGAGCCGGAAATCGCCTTTGCCGACCTGGAAGACGACATGGAGTTGGCCGAGGCCATGATCAAGTATATCATCTCCTACGTTCTGGAGCATGCCCCCGAAGAGATGAACTTCTTCAACGAATTCGTCGACAAGGGACTGCTTGACCGACTGCACAACGTCCTGCACAACGAGTTTGGCCGCATCACCTACACCGACGCCGTCGCCCTTCTGGAAAAGCACAACGACGAGTTTGAGTACCCCGTCCACTGGGGCAGCGACCTGCAAACGGAGCATGAGCGCTTCCTCACGGAGAAGGTGTTCAAGAAGCCCGTCTTCGTCACCGACTACCCCAAGGAGATCAAGGCGTTCTACATGAAGCTGAACCCCGACGGCAAGACCGTGGCCGCCATGGACTGTCTGGTTCCCGGCATCGGCGAGATCATCGGCGGCAGCCAGCGTGAGGATAACTTCGACATCCTGGAAAACCGCATCAAGGAGCTGGGCATGAAGCCGGAGGACTACGCTTTTTATCTTGACCTGCGCAAGTACGGCTCCGCCCGTCACGCGGGCTACGGCCTGGGCTTTGAGCGCTGCGTCATGTACCTCACCGGCATGGGCAACATCCGGGACGTGCTTCCTTTCCCCAGAACCGTGGGCAACTGCGA
>CAKTKF010000181.1 GCA_934569215.1 uncultured Oscillospiraceae bacterium | reverse complement strand
CTCTAAAATCTATATCGCAAAGCAATTTTGCTTACAGCGAACGATGATATATACCCGGTTTAGAACCCGGGGAAACCGCCAAAGCCGCCCATACGGCCCATGCGCTTCATTTTCTTGCCCGCACCGGGGCCGGAGAACTGCTTGATGAGCTTGCGCATCTGCTCGAAGGATTTGAGCAGCCGGTTCACATCCTCTACCTTGAGTCCCGCGCCTGCGGCAATGCGCTTTTTCCGGCTGGCACCGATGATCTCGGGCTTTTCCCGCTCTTTTGGGGTCATGGACAGAATGATGGCTTCGGTATGCGCCATGGCCTTTTCATCCAGCTTGACGCCCTTGAGGTTTGCGCCGCCGGGCATCTGGGCGAGGATTTCCTCCATGGAGCCCATGGACTTCATCTGCACCATCTGGTCGTAGAAGTCCTGGAGGGTGAAGCGGTTGGATTTCAGCTTCTCCTCCATCTCGGCGGCCTTCTTGGCGTCATACGCCTTTTCGGCCTTCTCAATGAGGGTCAGCACATCGCCCATGCCCAGGATACGGCTGGCCATCCGGTCGGGATGGAACGGCTCGATATCCTCCAGTTTTTCGCCGATACCGGCGAACTTGATGGGCTTTCCGGTAATGGCGCGGACGGAAAGCGCCGCGCCGCCTCTCGCGTCGCCGTCCAGCTTGGACAGCATCACGGAGTCGATATCCAGCCACTCGTTGAAGCTCTGAGCGGCGTTCACCGCGTCCTGACCGGTCATGGCGTCCACGACCAGCATAATTTCGTCTGGCTTGACGGTGGCCTTGATGTTTTTCAGCTCGGTCATCAGCGCCTCGTCCACGTGAAGACGACCGGCGGTGTCCAGAAACACCATGTCGTGGCCGTGCTGACGGGCGTAGAGGACGGCCTCCTTCGCCGTCTGCACCGGATCCTGGGTTCCCTTTTCAAATACGGGGATCCCCAGCTTTTCGCCGCAGACCTTCAGCTGCTGAATGGCGGCGGGACGGTAAATGTCGCAGGCAACCAGCAGCGGGTTCTTCCCCTGCCGCTTCATCAGTCCGGCAAGCTTGCTGCCGTTGGTGGTTTTACCCGCGCCCTGCAAGCCCACCAGCATGACCACCGTCGGACCGTTGGGGTTGATGTTGATATGCTTGGTATCGCTGCCCATGAGCTTGCAAAGCTCCTCGTTGACGATCTTCACGATCATCTGGGCAGGGGTCAGGGATTCCAGAACGTCGGCGCCGATGCAGCGCTCGGTGACGGATTTGGTAAAATCCTTGACCACCTTGTAGCTGACGTCCGCTTCCAGCAGCGCCATGCGAATTTCCCGCATGGCCTCCTTCACGTCCGCCTCTTTCAGGCGTCCCTTGCCGCGCAGTTTTTTGAAGGTCGCGGAAATCTTTTCGGTTAAGCCTTCAAATGCCATACTTTACTCCTCAAAGTCCTGGGCAGCTTCGATGATCTCCCCTGCCAGGGCTGAAACGGTTTCATCCGGGTACGTTTTCAGGCGTTCCGCAGCGTCCAGGATCGTCCGCAGCGCGTTCCGGTTCTTTAAGTCCCGGCCGACGCAGCCGATGCTGTTCTCCATTTTCCGGAGAAGCGCTTCCGTCCGCGCCAGGTTGTCGTTCACGGCCTGACGGCTCACGCCCATCACCTGGGCGATCTCGCCCAGGGAAAGATCCTGGTTGTAGCGCAGATCAAAGCATTGCCTCTGTTTGCCTGTCAGCAATTCACCGTAATAGTCATACAGAAGCGACATTTCCAGCGCGTCCATTCAGAACCTCCTGTGTCAAGTACATTTCCTTGACTGTCGGGTATTATAGCACAGACTTTTCTGCCTGTCAAGTATTTTTCCTGTACAGTTTCTGCTACCCCACCCGATGCCAGCGAACCTTCTCCGACGTACGCAGACAGCCCAGCTTTTCGTACAGGCGGATGGCTTTTTCGTTGGTGGACGCGACATTCAGTGTCATCCCCGACCCCTCTACCAAGGACATAAGCGTGTGCATCACCCGCTCCCCTGCCCCGGGCTTCACGGAACACACCGCCAGAAGCTCAGTATCCTTCATCCAGCCGATGCCCAGAAGTTCCCCGGCGCTGTGGACAAAATGCGCGCCGCCGGATGCCAGAATTTCTTTTTCATCCGCGGCGGTCTGGGTGGCGGCGCAGTCAACGCCGCGCATTCGCGCATTGCAGAGCCTGCGCCATGTTTCCGCCGTGGCTTCCGTCACCGGAAAGATGTTCTCCAGCAGCGCCGTGTCCACCCACGCCTTGCCCCGCATTTCATAAACGGCGGCGTGGAGGGGGTAACGCGCCAGCTCTCCGTGACCCTGGGCATAGATTTTCTCCGCCCCGGCCATGCGGCAGAAGGAAACGCACTCCTCCAGAAAGGGCGCAAGCCGCCCCGGCTGCACGTCTTGGAAGCGGATATAGGCTTCCTGACGGTAGGGAATTTCCTTCAAAATCAGGCTCGCCACGCCGTCGTCTGTTGCGAAACACGGGAAGTCCTTCATTCCTCCGCCTCCTTTTTCGTCCCATTATACTACCGAAACGGGCTGTGAGCAAGCAGGAAACGTTTCCAAAATCAGGAAATTTTGTTGTGCAATCTGCACATAGAAAAGCCATATCATCCTTTGTAAAAAACAGAATATATTACAATCTTTTTGAAAAAGTTGTAATATATTGGAATATACACTTGATTCCTGGATATAAAAATGTATAATATCAGTCGTATGGAGTTCAACAGTAAAGGAGGTTCGTTCCATGAAAAAGGTCATCTGCAAGAAAACATACGACACCGAGACCGCTACGCTGATCAAGGCCTACTCCTACGGCCAGCTGGGCGATCCCGCCGGTTACGAGGAAGATCTGTACCAGACACCCGAGGGTCTGTACTTCCTGCACGTAGGCGGCGGAGAGACTTCCATCTATCCTGCCGAGGATATTGTCCGCCTGGCAAAGACCAAGGTCAAGGACTGGATGGAAAAGCACTAATGCGATACATGCCGTGGAGCCTGTGAAAACAGGCTCCTTTTTTCTTGACAAAGATGATATTATGGAAGCAGATGAATGCGTTAAGGGATGAACGTCAATGCGAAAAACTTTTTTCTTCCCGGCTCTGCTGGCTCTGCTGGTGCTGCTCAGCGGATGCCGGTCTCAGGCGCAGCCGGCACAAATCGCCGCTACGACCTTGCCTGTGTACGAATTTACCTCCCGAATCTGTGCGGATACGCCCCTCACCGTCACCCGGCTGGTGACGGAAAGCGTGTCCTGTCTGCACGACTACTCCCTGAATGTCCGTCAGGTAAAGGCGGCGGAGGCCGCCCGGGTCGTTGTGATCTCCGGCGCGGGGCTGGAGGATTTTCTGGACGGCATTCTGGACGGCTCGGATATCATCGATTCTTCCGAAGGGATCGCCCTTCTGCATATGGAGGAAGAACACGACCACGATCATGAAGATCACCACCACGAGGACGACCCCCACATCTGGCTCTCTCCGGAAAACGCAAAGGGGATGGCCGGGAACATCTGCGCGGGGCTTTCCCGGAGGTATCCCGAATATGCGGATGTGTTTTCCGAAAATCTGGACGGCCTGCTGGAAGATTTGGACGCGCTGCAAAGCTACGGAAAATCCAGCCTGTCCGACCTCAACTGTCGGAATCTCGTAACCTTCCATGACGGCTTTTCCTATTTCGCCCAGGCGTTCGGTCTGACCATTCTGGAAGCGGTAGAGGAAGAATCCGGCAGCGAAGCTTCCGCTCAGGAGCTGAAGCATCTGATCGGTATCGTCCGGGAGCATGATCTGCCCGCGATTTTCACCGAGCGCAACGGAAGCAC
>CAKTKF010000180.1 GCA_934569215.1 uncultured Oscillospiraceae bacterium | reverse complement strand
ACGCTGGCGGAGTATGCCCGCCGGGGATTTTTTGAGATGGCGTGGCTGAGTTTTATCAATCTGGGACTGATGTGCCTTGCCATGGCTCTGGTGGAAAAGAAGACCGGCGTCCCGGCGCTGACCAAAGGGCTGTGCCTGTTCCTGGGACTGGCGGCGCTGTTTCTCATCGCCGCGGCCAGCGCGAAAATGCTGCTCTACATCGGCGGCTACGGCCTGACGAGAAAGCGGGTACTGACGGAGGTTTTCATGCTCTGGCTGGGGGTCACGACAATTCTTGTGTCCGTGTGGCTGCTTAAGCCCCGGTTCCCCTACATGAAGGGCGCGGTGATCTGCGCGCTGATTCTGGGGTGCGTCACCTTCTGGGGGGACGTGGATACGTTTGTCGCCCGGTACAACGTCCGCGCCTACCAGTCGGGGCGGCTGGAGACCATCGACATGGGGCATATGGGCTGCCTGGGAGACGGTGCGCTGCCCTATATCAAAGAGCTGACCCGGGACGGTGACCCGGAAATTGCTTCCGCAGCGGAGGACATTCTGGAAAACAGCTATTGCAGCATTTCGGATTTCCGGAGCTGGACATATACCGCGTCCGCCGCCCGGAAGACCGTGGATTGACAAAGAACGCCCCTTGCCTCTCTCCTTGGGAGAGGTGGCCGAGCAAAGCGAGGACGGAGAGGGGAAACCAGGGCGCGATGCCCTCTCAGTCACCTGCGGTGACAGCTCTCCCGGAGGGAGAGCCAAGGGTGTTACCCTAAAATCAAATACGCAGGCAGGGACGGTTTTTCCGCCCCTGCTTTTTGCCGCTTACAGCCCGAAATCGACCGACTGTGGAAAAACGGTTGCGGAGGGGGGAAATTTTTTCTATAATGCAGCCAGAGAAAGGAGTGAAAGACCATGCAGGTAGAAATCAGAATCGACGGCGCGTACCCGGAGCCAAAGGTCGTGATCCTGACCGCCGCCGTAACGGAGGAGGTCAACCAGCTGGCGAAAAAACTGTCAGGCGATGCACCCTGCATCCTTTCCGGCATGAAGGACGGGAAGATCGAGGTGCTGGAACCGGCGGAGCTGATTCGGGTCTACGCCAGCGCTGGGAAGGTTTACGCGGTCACGGAAAAGGGCGAATACGTCCTGCGCCTTCGGCTGTACGAGGCGGAGCAGCGGCTGAACCCCCACCAGTTCGTCCGCATTTCCAATTCGGAGATCATCAACCTGAAGAAGATCGACTATTTTGACTTGAGCTTTACCGGCACGATCTGCGTTAAGCTGCGGGGCGGGACAGTCACGTATATTTCCAGACGGTATGTGTCCAAGGTCAAGACAATTTTAGGAATATGAGGTGTAGAATATGAAGAAGAAACTGCTTCTGCGGGGAGCGTTGGGCTTCCCCATCGGGATTGCCATCGGGTATGTCATTACAATCTGCATTTCGCTGATGTGGGCGGGCGGATATTACTCCCCCTGCGCGCCGGAGCTGGCGGAGGCGCTGGGAAATGAGATCAGCGCCGTCATTCTGCAAGCCCTGCTCTGCGGATTGCTGGGCGCGGGCTTCGCGGCAAGCTCCGTGATCTGGGAAATGGAAAGCTGGAGCCTTGTCCGGCAGACCGGCGTGTATTTCCTCATCATTTCCCTTATCATGCTGCCCATCGCCTATGCGGCGTATTGGATGGAGCACAGTGCGGCGGGGTTTCTGAGCTATTTCGGGGTGTTTGTCCTGATTTTCGCGGTGATCTGGGGCGTCCAGTTTGCCATCGGCAAGCGGAATGTTAAGAAAATGAACGAAAAAATTTCGGAAGAAAAGCAGAATTGAAACAGAATGCCCCCGTAAAACGGCGCAAGCCGTTTTACGGGGGCGGTTTTCGTTAGGATTCCGCGTCCTTTGTGACCACCATGTTCGGCCAGTGGTGCTCCATCCAATCGTCGTCATAGGTGTCGTCCAGAAACGCTTCGGCTGCGTTTTTGGGTTCCGGATTGTTCTGACGGTCGGTGTAGCGCAGCATGGCGGCGGCGGTGAGCAGGCCGTCGCAGGCCAGGAAAAAGATGATGACCCAGGTGATCACCTTCCCCAGCAGCGCCGGGATTTTCTCAATGCCCTTGCTCATGGGCGGATACAGCACCTTGATCCACGCCACGGCCAGCAGTCCCCAGAAAATGCAGTACAGCACATTGGTGCGGCCGCCGATGTTCAGGGGCATTTTGCTGTAGTCCCAGAACACCGTGCCGAACACCAGCTCGGTGAATACGCTGCAAAGGTACTCGTAAGCGCCGCCGATGACGAAGCCCGCCAGGAAAATCCGCCGGTCGGGCTTGTCGGCGATCCGCTGTAGGGTGATGGTCAGCACCACCGCGCCCAGCCCCCATACGAAGCTGAAGCTTCCGTACAGCACGCCGGAGCGGCTCATCCACTGCCCCGACGTGACCCGGCAGAAGACCATCTCGATCAGCGCGCCTAAGAACGAGGTCACAAGGAACACCCACACCAGCTTGTCGAAGCAGATGCCCCGGGCGAAAACATACCGCTCCGGCCCCGGTACATCCGCCGCGGTGAGACCGGGGTAGGCCTTTTGCAGACGCCGCCAGATGGCGCTGCTGATCCGGTCGGCCATGCGCTGGGTGGTCTCCTGCCCGGCCTTGTTCAGCCGGGTGGCGCTGCTGGTGCGCAGGGTGCGCATCACGCCGACAAAGTCCGCCAGAATCAGGACAACCCCCGCGATGACCAGCGTCCGCTCCAGCCACTTGGGCATCAGATACAAAAGCCCCATTATGGCGGGATGCACCACCAGATACACCAGCAGCATGACGGCGGCGGCAATGGCCGCGTTGAGGAAAAAGGTCTTTCCCTTCGGCTCGACGGCAAACCGCCTCCGGCTGACGCCCCGGACGAATTGGTCGGTCACGCATCTGACCAGAATGTAGATCACCAGCGTCATAATATATTGTAAGATGGTCTTATGGTTCATGGTACCCAGTACCGGCAGCAGCAGCGCGGCGGCAATGCCGCAGGGCATGTTCAGGGGCAGGTTCAGAAAACCGCGGTTCACAAACCGCCCGTTTTTCACGGCGGCGCAGAAGACCTCGACGCACCAGCCGAGAAAGGCGTAGAGCAGCAGATAGAAAAGCAGATCAAAAATGGTGTAGGAAATCTCCATAGGGGACGCTCCTGTCTTTTTATATTGGGGAGTTTTCGCCTACATTCTACCATGTGATCGGAATTTGTCAAAGGAAAAAGCCTGCAAGCCCGCCCTTTTTCCCGCCTTGGTCATATTGCTGGTTTTCCTACCGGACAAGTAGGAAAAATTTGATAAAAAACCGATTGACTTGGTAGGGATTTCATGGTATGATGCAATCACCTACCAGATAGGTAAGTTTTGAAGGGAGGTACTCCCCGTGAAAAATCATTTTGAGACCCTCGTAAGGGCGAATTTCCGCTTTGGCCGAATGTATCCCCGATGTTTGAGCCACCTGAGATAAATATTTTGACTTAAGAAAGGAAATAATCATTATGTCTAACTATAAATTTGAAACTTTGCAGCTCCACGTCGGCCAGGAGCAGGCCGACCCCGCTACCGATGCCCGCGCCGTTCCCATTTACGCCACCACCTCTTATGTGTTCCACGACTGCGCCCACGCCGCCGCCCGCTTCGGGCTGACGGACGCCGGCAACATTTACGGCCGTCTCACCAACTCCACCCAGGACGTGCTGGAAAAGCGTGTGGCCGCTCTGGAAGGCGGCGTGGCAGCGCTGGCGCTGGCCTCCGGCGCGGCGGCCATCACCTACGTCTTAGAAGCCCTGGGTCAGAACGGCGGCCACTTTGTCGCCCAGAAGACCATCTACGGCGGCAGCTACAACCTGCTCGCCCACACCCT
>CAKTKF010000179.1 GCA_934569215.1 uncultured Oscillospiraceae bacterium | reverse complement strand
GTGACGGCCTGTCTCGGCGGCGGCTTTGGCGGCGCGTTTATTATGGCCTGCGGCGTGGCGTCCTCCGGCTGGGGAGCTTCCGGTCTGCTTGGCATTCCCATGATGGGCGCGGGGCCGGTGGGAACTAAGGGAATGCTTTTGTACTGCGTGGGTCTTTGCATCAGCTGCATCATGGGCTTTGTGCTGACCTTTTTCACCGTCCCCGCGGAACGGGTAAAGGATGTATAAGGCAACACCGCGCAATTGTGTCTGCGAGCCTCAGCCGTCCTTTTGTCAAATTGTGCGGTACTGCCATAAAACTTCATGCAGGAACGCTGCACCACGAAAAAGCGCAAATGACGGTGTATGAAGTTTTTTAGATTGTTTCCGGCTGCCCCTGCGTACCGGTGGATGCGCCGGACGCGGGGGCGGATTCTTGCCTTTTTGAGAAAAATGTGCTACAATAGCACGAAAGAAAGTTGGGTTGGGAGATGATTTTGTTGAAAAGTGTTTTGATCCGTGCGAAGCAGTATCTGCCCACGGCCAGCGGCGCGGAACAGGGGGCGCTAAGGTATCTTCTGGAGCATTCCGAGGAGATTCCCCAGCTCAGCGTCAAGGAGCTGTCCCAGCGCTCCTTCAGCTCTGCGGCCACCATTGTGCGGCTGTGCAGAAAGCTGGGATTTGAGGGCTACCGGGATATGCAGAAGCAGCTGCTGTTCGAGATCGCCGTGCGCGCCCAGGAGGAATCCAAGGGGAATGCCCGGGTCACCGCCGGAAGCATCTCGGATATTGTCTACAAGATCACCTACCGGAACATCGCCTCCTTGGAGGAGACCGTCAAGCTTGTGGAACCCCAGGTGCTGGAACAGGCGGTCGACCTGATTTGCCGCGCGGACTCCGTGCTCCTGTTCGGACTGGGCGCTTCTCAGCTGGTGGCCAAGGACGCGTATCTGAAATTCATCCGAATCGACAAGCCCTGCTCCTGCTGCGAGGACATCCACTCTCAGTACGTCATCGCCAAGAACTCCAAGCCAAATGACGTGGCGATTGTCATCAGCTATTCGGGCAGAACCGAGGAAATTGTTCGCTGCGCGGAATATCTGAAAGCCCAGGGCACGCCCATCATCGCCATCACCCGTTTCGAGCTGTCGCCCATCTCCCGGATGGCGGCTTGCTGCCTGAACGTGATGGCTTCGGAGGAGCTGTACCGCAGCGGCGCCATGTCCTCCCGAATTGCCCAGCTGAATATGATCGATATTCTGTATACGGCCTGCATCAACCGGAATATCAGCCAGAACGTGCGGATGTTCTCCCACAACCGGCTGGATACGGAGAGAGCCTGACAATGAAACATGAAAGCGGAGATACTCTTTGGCGAGAGTATCTCCGCTTTGCAACGTTGAATATGTACGGAAGTTGCTGCCTGCCTAATTGAGGGCAGTAGCCTCTACCACGGCGGTGGGGCGGTTAGAGGAGAAGACGGTGCAGCCGTCGGCTTCTCCGATGCGGGTGTCGCTGGTGAAAATGTGGGCGCGGCTGTCCTCGCCGCAAAGCACCGCCCGCTTGGAGAATACCGAAAGACCGCTCAGAGTCGCGGGACGGCAGGTGCCAATCACCGCGTCCGCCAGAATGCGGTAGTAGAAGGTGATGTCGATACAATAGTGATTCCGGTCAAAGGCGACCGGCTCCACATCGATGTAGGTGTGCAGAAGCTGGGCGCTGCGTACCCGCACGTTGGCGGCGCTGTCCAGCGTCTGCTGGGAGCTGACGGTGAGATAGACCCGCAGGTCTTCCACGCAGTCCTTATCCCGGCAGGCGTCGGTTATCTTCCGTGTGTGAATGGACATGGCCTGACGCAGATCCTGAGGATTGCAGCGCAGGATGTCCGGACATTGCTCAGACATGGAAACCCCTCCTGATGGCGTGATTTAAGCGAAAATTGCTTATAGGACAGTTTATGCGCCGCCTGTCAGGAAGTGCATAAATCGGAAGCATCAGGGGAGCGGACGGTTCATACTATTTCTCGATAAAATGGTTAACACCATTTTATCCTGCGAATCCTTCGCAGGCCGCCGGTGGCGGCGAGAAATGTATGGACTTACGTTTTTTGCGGCTACGCCGCTGGCTGCTGAAACAGCAGCCGAATAAAACGGTTTTTAACCGTTTTATTGAAAACTAGTATCAGCCGTCCCAGGAGAAGCGGTATACCGTCTCGCTGCGGTAGGTTTCTCCCGCGCGGGTGACGGGCTGTGGCCAGTCGGGGTGGTGGAGACTGTCGGGATAGAACTGGGTTTCCAGGGCGACGCCGGAGCGCTTGCCGTAGTGTACGCCGCCCTTGCCGGTCTCGTTTAAGAAGTTGCCCGCGTAGAACTGAATGCCCGGGCAGTCGGTGCAGACGCTCATGCTCCTTCCGGAAACCGGGTCAGACAGGGTGGCGCAGGGATTGCAGAAAACCTCCCAGTTGTGGTCATAGCCGCCCTGAAGCTTCAGCGGTTCGTAGTCCGCGCCGATGTCCCGGCTGATTGGCTTGGGGGCGCGGAAATCCATGGGCGTGCCGGTAACCGGCCGCAGTTCGCCGGTGGGGATGTTCTCGGCATCATCGGGGTTAAAGAAGCGTCCCGGGATGGTGAGCAGCTGCTCCATGGCCTTATCGGTCCGGTCGTGTCCCGCCAGGTTGAAATAGCTGTGGTTGGTGAAGTTGAACACGGTGTCCCGGTCGCAGGTCGCTTTATATTGGATGTGCAGCGCCCCGTCCGCCGTCAGGGCGTAGGTGACCTGAATGACGGCGTTCCCGGGGAAGCCCTGGTCGCCGTTGGGGCTGGAAAGCTCCAGGGTGACGGCGTTTTCCGTGTGGGAAACCGGCTTCCACAGCCGGTGGAAGAAAAAGTCCGGGCCGGAGTGGAGGTTGTTGCCGCCCTCGTTGGCGGGCATGCGGTAGGTTTTCCCGTTCAGATCGAAGGACGCACCCTTGAGCCGGTTGGCGTTCCGACCCACGGTCGCGCCGAGGCATGCGCCGTTTCCCGTGCGGTAGCCGTTGCAGTCGTCGTAGCCCAGCACCACGTCGGCAAGGACGCCGTCCCGGTCGGGAACCAGCAGGGAAACCAGCGTCGCGCCGTAATCCGTGACGGCGGCGGACAGCTTACCACAGGATATTGTGTAGAGAAAGGCCGCTTCGCCGGAGGGCAAGGTGCCAAAAGATTTTTTCATGAAAAAGTCTCCTTTCATTTTTGGTCGGGAAAAAGGGGGAATTATGTAAAGACCGCTTCTCTGGATTATACTATATTCCGCGGCATATTTCAAACCCTTCTTTTGCGGTTTGCCGGAAAAACGGAACTTTCCCTCCGACGCAGGCCGGCAGCGGCGGAGGGAAGAATGGGGAACTTTTTAATGTAAAAAACGAAAATACTATATTTTGTGATTTACTCTTGACAAAACCACAATATATTGTATAATAGGCCGTGCACGGATTGATTGTAAATCAGGATACAAAGGAGGAAAAGCCTATGAAGATTATTAAACGTAACGGTGCGGAAGTCGTTTTCGACATTGATAAGATCATCATGGCCGTGACCAAGGCCAATGATGCGGTGGAAGAAAAGGTGCGTATGACCCCGCTGCAGATCGAGAGAATTTCCCAGAGCGTCCAGATCGCCTGCGAGGAAATGGGGCGCAGCCCGTCCGTGGAGGAAATTCAGGATCTGGTGGAAAAGGCCATTATGGCCCACGGCGCTTTCGAGGTGGCCAAGGAATACATCACCTACCGCTATACCCGCAGCCTTCTGCGCCAGTCCAATACCACGGACGACCGCATCCTCAGTCTGATCGAGTGCAACAACGAGGAGGTCAAGCAGGAGAACGCCAACAAGAACCCCACCATCAACGCTGTCCAGCGT
>CAKTKF010000178.1 GCA_934569215.1 uncultured Oscillospiraceae bacterium | reverse complement strand
TAGATTTCCAACTCGTCCCGCTCCGCGATGTCCAGTGTGCGGCGCAGTTCAATCGGCAGCACGATTCTTCCCAGCTCGTCCACCTTCCGGATAATGCCCGTAGACTTCATTGCGGTCAGCTCCCTTCCTTGCCTCTCCAACGGCTTATCAGTATTATCATTATACTTGTTTTATCTACTATAGTCAAATACTTTTTGTAAGAAACCAAAAATTTTGTCGATTTTTTCCTGTTCTTTTCCGTTTCTTATCCGCATACCATGCGTTAAGGCGTCTCTGATACAATCGGCGAGGGCTGGCGGCCGGAGCGTTTGCCTCAGCCGAACGTACGGAAAGGGGGAGAAATGCCCATGGTCATGAGCTGGATATGGACGGGCATAGTGCTCATAAGCATTCTCTGTGCGCTGGTTCTGGGCAACGGCGGCGCGCTGGCGGCGGCGACGGTCAGCGGCGCCCAGGCCGGGATACAGCTTGCCCTGTCCATGGGAGGGAGCCTGTGCCTGTGGACGGGGGCGGGGCGGCTGATGGAGCACGCCGGAATCACCCGGATGCTCTCCCGGCTTCTGCGTCCCCTTCTGCACCGGGTATTTCCCAGCACCAAGGAGGACGCCGCCCTGGCAGGAAGCCTGAGCGCCAATATCTGCGCCAATTTCCTCGGTCTCGGCAACGCCGCCACCCCCATGGGCATTCAGGCGGCACGGCGGATGAAGCGGGGCGGCACCGCCACGGATGAGCTTTGCCGCCTGATCGTGCTGAACACCGCCTCCATCCAGCTGATTCCGGCGAATGTGGCAGCCGTCCGCGGCGCTCTGGGCTGTGGGACACCCTTCGACATTCTCCCGGCGGTATGGGTCACCAGCTTTTGCTCCGCCGGACTGGGGGTCACGGCGGCCTGGGTGCTGGGAAAGGTCTGGCGGAAATGACGGATTACATCGTTCCGGTGCTTCTGTTTCTGGCGGCGGCGCTGGCGCTGGGGAAGCGGGAAAATACCTATGATCTTCTCCTCCAGGGCGGCGCGGATGGGCTGAAGCTCCTTGTGACCATCCTCCCGGCGCTGGTTCTGCTGCTCACCGCCGTTCACATGCTTCGCGCTTCCGGGGCGGTGGCACTTCTCAGCGGTTTTTTCGCTCCGGTTTTTTCCTTCTTCGGCATTCCGCCGGAGACGGCCATGCTCGTGCTCATCCGCCCCATCAGCGGCAGTGCCGCCCTTGCGGTGGGGGCAGAACTGATGGCGCAGTACGGCGTGGATTCTCAAATTGGCCGCACGGCGGCGGTGATGCTGGGTTCCACGGAAACAACCTTTTACACCATCAGCGTCTATTTCGGCGCGGCGGGCATTAAAAAGACCCGCTATACGCTGCCTGCGGCGCTGTTCGCGGACTTTATCGGCTTTCTCATGGCGTCGTGGACGGTAAAATGGTTCTTCTGAAAACACTTAGGCGCACCCAAGGCGGGTGCGCCTGTTCGTTATTCTTCCTTGCTTCCCTGCTTCGCGGCGCTGCTTCTCCTGCGGCGGCGCCGGGGACGGGGTGTTTCCTCCGGGTCGGCCTTTTCCGCACGGCGGGCGTAGGCTTCCGCCGCTTCGGAGGTGGCCTCATAGGTCAGCCGGCTGACCCGGGTCAGGCCGTCCGGCTGCTGGGATAGCCGTACCCGAATGAGAAATTTTCCATGCTCCGGGCAGGTAGCCAAGTCCATATACCGGTGTCCGGGCTGGGAAAACCACCGGGAACCCAGCATCCGCCCGCCGCAGACGGGACACTTGTTCTCCTCCCCGGACATGGCAGCCAGGGCTTCCCGCTTGTCGGCATAGTCGTAGAACACCTTCCGGGCAATGCAGCCGGGAAGCTCCGCGCCGTGGAAGCCGTTTTCGTGGCTTTTCAGCGCCGCGTCGTACTCCCGCGCACCCTTTTTCAAATCCAGCATGGCGCAGATCAGCGCCGTATGGTAGGCGTCGCCCAGGGCGTCGTGGGCGGGGCGGGTCGCCTCGATGCTGAACATTTCCATAGCGGTCTTCAGCGCCTTCTGGGAGGTGGAGCCGTCGGTCTGGGCGTTGAAGATCATCTGGGCGTTGTACCACCTCTCCGTGAACCCTTCGTCCAGGCCGAAAAGCCGCAGATTTTCCCGCAGAATGCCGATATCGTCAAAGCCCCAGGTCAGAAACACCACATCGTCGCCGCACCATTCCCGGAACTTCCTGATTGCCTCGGGGAACGGCACGCCCACATCCCGCAGACGGGCTTCCTTGATGCCGGTGAGCTTGCTGACCCGGCGGTTTAAGTGCCGGTAATACTTGGGCTTTACCATGATCTGGAATTCATCCTGAACGAACTGCTCCTCCGAGACCCGGACGGCGCCGATCTGAATGATCTCCCCCCGGATGTCCACGGGCAGCACCTTTTTGGAGGAAGGCGACCCCGGCCAGGGCTGGTTCCATTCCATGTCCAATACAATATAATCCATCGCGCGTAACCTCTACTGTTTATGATACTACGCGATATCATAACACACAAACCCGGCATCTGTAAACAGGAAGTTGCAAAAGTTCTGCAATGTCTCATGGATTTCCCTTTTTCAGGGGGAAGAAACGCTTTTAGGTGCGCATTTCCTTCTTATCCAGCTCACCCTCCTGCCATCCGGCGCTTTTGCCGCAGACGGGGCAGGGGTCGCAGGCGCGCCCACTCTCGTAGGTATAGCCGCAGTTCAGGCAGCGCCAGCGGATGGGCTCCTGCTTTTCCGTCAGCTCTCCATTGGTCAGCTGCCGCTCAAGGGATTGGAATTGGTTGTGGTGGACGCCCTCAATTCTTGCAATCTGCATCCACAGCCGTGCCGCGTCGCTGTAGCCCTCCCGCCGTGCCATTTCCGCGAAGCCGGGGTAAACGTCGTCATGCTCGTCCTTTTCCCCGTTGGCGGCGTAGGCGAGATTTTCCGCCGTGGTTCCCAGCTGGAAGGGATAGCCCGCGCCCAAATCCACGTTTTCGGCGCAGCCGCCCAGGCGTTTCAGCATTTCCAGGAATTCTTCCGCGTGGACGGTCTCATTTGCCGCCGTTTCTTCAAAAATTCTGGCGATCCACTCAAAGTTCTCCTTCCGCGCCACCCCGGCGTAGACGGTGTAGCGTGTCCGCGCCTGAGATTCCCCGGCGAAGGAACGAACCAGATTCTTCCTGGTTTCCGAATTCAAAAAGTCCATAATCTGTGGCTCCTTTCTTTGGAAAGGATACCCGTTTTGGGGAAAAGTATGCAAAAATGTCCCGGAACGGCAAGCCGTTCCGGGACAAAGCATATCGTGTATTACAGCAGATCCTTCACCAGAGACAGAGCCGCCTCGTCTGCCACCAGGGTGAAGTCGGGGTGCAGCTGGAGGATGGAGCCGGGTGCCTGGGGCTTGATGGGGCCAAAGAAGCAATCCTTCACGGCCTGCGCCTTCTTCTCGCCGTTGACCACCAGCAGAACCCGCTTTGCCTTCATGATGGAGCCGATGCCCATGGTGTAGGCATGGGTGGGAACGTCGTCCCGGGAAGCAAAGAAGCGGGCGTTGGCGTCGATGGTGGAAGCGGTCAGCGCAACCTTGTTGGTACCCTTGACGAAGGCGTCCGCAGGCTCATTGAAACCGATGTGACCGTTGGGGCCAAGACCCAGCAGCTGGAGATCAGCGCCGCCGAAGGCGTCGATGACGGCGTCGTACCGGGCGCACTCCGCCTCGGCGTCAGGGTTCATGCCGTTGGGGATGTTGCAGTTGGCCTGATTAATGTTCACATGATCGAACAGGTTGGAGCGCATAAAGTAAGCGTAGCTCTGGTCATGATCCTTGGTCAGACCCACGTACTCGTCCAGGTTCACGGTTCTGACCTTGGAGAAGTCCAGATCGCCGGCTTCATAC
>CAKTKF010000177.1 GCA_934569215.1 uncultured Oscillospiraceae bacterium | reverse complement strand
ATACGGAACTCCAATTAAAATCTTTAGAAAAGATTTTAATTGCCCGAAGGGCAAGGAGTTCCTATGAGACTTGTTTTGTGATTTCTTTCCTTATAAATCACAAAACAGGCAGCGCCATCAGGCGATGCCTTCCTGATTAAAATCAAGATTTTAATCAGGAAATAGTATTAGAAGGGTGGTCTCCCCATGGCAAGCTCTTTTTCCTCTGCCGCCAAGGCGGAGGTCTGCCGGATTTTGCCTCAGAAGCATTGCTGCGCGTTGGCGGAGTGCTTCGGCGTTTTGCTGTTTGCCAACAATTTTTCCGCTGACGGCATTAAAATTATCACCGAAAGCCGGGATTTTGCCTATATTCTCCCGAAACTGTTCAAAAAAGCTTTCGATCTGTCATTTGACAACTACCCCAGCCTTGCGTCGCCGGGAAAGCTGGTGTTCCAGATATGGGACAGCAGTAAAATTGAAACGATCATGGAAGCTTTCGGCTTTGACGCCCAGGACACCCTGGCGCTTCACGTGAATTTGCCGGTGGTGGAGGAGGACTGCTGCAAGGCGTCATTCCTCCGGGGGGCGTTTCTCGCCGGGGGAAGCGTTACCGACCCTGGGAAGGGCTACCATATGGAGCTGGCGACCACCCACCGGAGCGTTGCCCGGGAGACGGATTCTCTCATGCGGGAGGTCATGGGCTTTTCTCCGAAAATGGCCAGCCGAAGCGGTGGGCAGGTGCTGTATTTGAAGCACAGCGAGCTGATCTCGGATTTTCTCACGTTTCTTGGTGCGCCGGTTGCCGCCATGGGCATCATGGAAGCCCGGTTGGAAAAGGAACTGAACAACAAGGTCAACCGCCGCTGCAATTGCGACGACGCCAACACCTCCAAGGTGGTGGAAGCCGCACAGGAGCAGCTTGCGGCAATTCGTATCATAAGAGAGACAGGCGCAATGGATAAACTGCCCGAAAAGCTCCGGCGGGCAGCCGTTGCCAGAGAGGAAAACCCCTCCGCGTCCCTGTCCGAGCTGGCGGGGATGATGGAGCCGCCCATTACGAAGCCCGCCATGGGCAGCCGTATGCGGCGGCTGCTGGAACTGGCGGAAGAGGT
Source organism: uncultured Oscillospiraceae bacterium (assembly GCA_934569215.1). GTDB lineage: Bacteria > Bacillota > Clostridia > Oscillospirales > Oscillospiraceae > Faecousia. The sequence continues at coordinate 2,797 of CAKTKF010000177.1, read as the reverse complement.
GAAGGCATGAGCTTTGTACATTTGCATGTCCATACGGAATACAGCCTGCTTGACGGCGCGTGCCGCATTGACGGCATCATGGATCGGGTCAAGGAGCTGGGGCAGACCGCCATTGCCATCACCGACCACGGCGTGATGTACGGCTGTATTGATTTCTATAAAGCCGCCAAAGCCGCCGGAATCAAGCCCATCATCGGCTGTGAGGTCTATGTTGCCCGCCGGGGCATGGCTGACCGTGTCCATGGAATCGACAACGATCCCTACCATCTGGTGCTGCTGTGCGAAAACCGTAAGGGATACGAAAACCTATGCTATCTGGTGTCGGAAGCCTTTATTCACGGCTTTTACGGCAAGCCCAGAATCGATCTTTCGCTGCTACGGCAGCACCATGAGGGGCTGATCGCCCTGTCCGCGTGCCTTGCCGGTGCAATCCCCCAGTATCTGATGGAGGAAGACTACGATTCTGCGAAGGAATACGCGAAGAAAATGTCCGGCATTTTCGGGGAAGGGAACTTCTTCCTGGAATTGCAGGATCACGGCATTCCGGAGCAGCGGCCGGTGAACCAGGGGGTGCAGCGCATTGCCCGGGAGCTGGGACTGCCCCTGGTTGTGACCAACGACGCCCACTATCTGCGCAAAGAGGATGCGGAAATGCAGGACGTCCTGCTGTGCATCCAGACCGGCAAGACCGTGGACGACACCAACCGAATGAAATTCCAGACCCAGGAATTCTACCTCAAAAGCGAGGACGAGCTGAAAGGGCTGTTCCCCGGCTGCGAGGAAGCCTTTGAAAACACCGTCCGGATTGCCGAGCGGTGCAATCTGGAATTTACCTTCCACGAATACCATCTGCCCTCCTACCCGGTGCCGGAGGGGTATACGGACGAGGAATATTTCCGCAAGCTGTGCGCCGAGGGCTTTGCAGAGCGGTATCCCGATGCGCCGGAAGCTTACCGGAAGCGGCTGGAATATGAGGTCGGCGTTATCAGTCGGATGGGTTATGTAAACTACTATCTCATCGTCTGGGACTTTATTCATTTTGCCAAGGTCAACGGCATTCCCGTGGGGCCGGGGCGCGGCTCCGGCGCGGCTTCCATTGTGGCATATTGTATGCACATCACGGAAATCGACCCCATGAAATATAACCTCATTTTCGAGCGGTTCCTCAACCCGGAACGGGTGAGTATGCCGGATTTCGATACGGATTTCAGCCCGGAACGCCGGGGCGAGGTCATGGAATACGTCATGGAGAAATACGGTGCGGATCACGTTGCCCAGATCGTCACCTTCGGCACCATGGCCGCCCGGGGCGCCATCCGGGATGTTGGCCGGGCGCTGAACTTCTCCTACGCGGAGACGGATGTGGTGGCTAAGCTGGTGCCGACCATGCCGCTCCACCTGACGCTGGCGGAAGCCATGAAGATTTCCCCCAAGCTCAAGGAGATGTACGACGGTGACCAGCGGGTAAAGACGCTCATCGACACGGCCATGCGCCTGGAGGGAATGCCTCGGAACACGTCTACCCACGCCGCCGGCGTGGTGATTACGGCGCAGCCGGTCAATACCTACGTCCCCCTGTCCCGGAACGATGATACCGTGGTCACCCAGTACACCATGACCACTATTGAAGAACTGGGCCTGCTGAAAATGGACTTCCTTGGTCTGCGGAACCTGTCGGTGATTCAGGATGCGGAAGCGCTGGTGCGGCAGGAAGAACCCGATTTTCAGATTGCAAACGTGCCGGACAACGACCCGGAGACCTTCGCTATGCTGGCCGAGGGCAAGACCCAGGGCGTTTTTCAGATGGAATCCACCGGCATGACCGGGGTGTGCGTCAGCATGAAGCCCACCTCCATTGAAGACCTGACGGCCATCGTGGCGCTCTACCGTCCCGGCCCTATGGAATCCATCCCCAAGTTCGTTGAAAATAAGTTCAACCCCGGAAAAGTGACCTATAAAACGCCCCTTCTTGAGCCGATTCTGAAAGTCACCTACGGCTGTATCGTCTATCAGGAGCAGGTCATTGAGATTTTTAGGACTTTGGGCGGCTACTCCATGGGGCAGGCGGACAATATTCGCCGGGCAATTTCCAAGAAAAAGCAGAAGGTCATTGACGCCGAGCGGAAGACCTTTGTCTACGGCGACCAGGAGCAGAAAATTGATGGCTGCATCGCCCGGGGCGTACCCGAGGCGGTGGCGCAGTCGATTTACGACGAGATCGTGGATTTCGCCAACTATGCCTTCAACAAAGCCCACGCGGTGTGCTATGCCGTGGTTGCCTACCAGACGGCCTACCTCAAGTGCCATTATCCCAGGCAGTACATGGCGGCGCTGATGACCTCCGTTCTGGATTCCGCCACCAAAATTTCCGGCTATATCGCCGAATGCCGGGAGCTGGGTATCCCGGTTCTGCCCCCGGATATCAACCATTCCGAGGACTACTTCACCGTCGAGGGCGACGCCATCCGCTTCGGCCTCGGCGCGGTGAAAAACGTAGGCCGGGGACTGATCCGCTCCATGGCGGCCAAACGGGCAGAGGGCGGCGCGTTCCGCTCTCTGGAGGATTTTCTGGAACGGATGGGGGAGGGCGAGCTGAACAAGCGCGCCGTGGAAAACTTCATCAAGTGCGGCGCCATGGACTGCTTCGGCTACCACCGCAGTGAGCTGCTGGCGGTGTACGACCAGATGATGGACAGCGTGTCCGCCTCCCGGAAGAAGAATCTGGAAGGGCAGATGGGGCTGTTTGCCATGCTGGACGAGGACGACGAAGCGGGCAAGGTGCCGATCCCCAAGCTCA
>CAKTKF010000176.1 GCA_934569215.1 uncultured Oscillospiraceae bacterium | reverse complement strand
CCATTGTCACCGGCAAGACCTCCGATCTTTTGGGTGCATCCTCGGCGCTGCTGCTGAACGCGCTGAAAAAGCTGGCGGGTATGCGGGACAGCCTGCACCTCATTTCCCCGGTAGTGCTTGACCCCATCCAGCACCTGAAGGTTGACCACTTAGGCAACCGCAATCCCCGTCTCCACACCGATGAGACCCTGATTGCCCTGACCATCTGCGCTGCCACCAACCCCATGGCGGAGCTGGCCATGGAGCAGCTGGACAAGCTGCGGGGCTGCGAGGTGCATTCCTCGGTGATATTGTCCGCCGTGGACGAAAAGACCTTCAAGCGTCTGGGCGTCAATCTGACCTGCGAGCCGAGATATAAGGGATAAATAAAAATGCAGAATGCCGAAACAACGGCATTCTGCATTTTTTGTGGGATAAAGATTAGGCTCTCTGCTCGCAGTAGATGCACCTGTGGATGTCCGCGGCCTTGTCGGTGCAGCGGAACAGCTGGGGCAGCTCCTGCTCGGTCTGGGTGATGCACTTGGGGTTGCGGCAGACACGGTCGTATTCCAGACCGGTCGTGTCAATGGCTTCCTTTACGGGGTTCCGGGCGGCTTCGTCCAGAAGCTTCAGGATCAGCGCCATGCGCATATATTTGCCGTTCAGCGCCTGACGGAAATAGGCGGCTCTGGGGTCGTCGTCCACCTTGACGCTGATCTCGTTGACCCGGGGCAGGGGGTGCAGGACGCACATTTTCTCCTTCGCCAGCTTCATCTTCTCGGTATCAAGAACGTAGCTGTCCTTGAGACGCTCATATTCCCAGGGGTCGTCGAAGCGTTCCCGCTGGATGCGGGTCATGTACAGCACATCAAGCTTGGGCATGGCCTCCTCCAGAGAGGACACTTCCGTATAGGGAATGCCCTGATTTTCAAACACGTTGTACCGGATAAAGCCGGGAATTTTCAGCTCTTCCGGGGAAATCAGAACAAATTGAATGCCCTTGTAACGGCTCATGGCCTCGATCAGGGAATGAACCGTCCGGCCGTATTTCAGGTCGCCGCACAGACCGATGGTAAGGTTATCCAGCCGTCCCATTTCCCGGGAAATGGTCAGCAAGTCGGCAAGGGTCTGGGTGGGGTGATTGTGGCCGCCATCTCCGGCGTTAATGACGGGAATGGTGGCCGCCTGACTTGCCACGTAGGGTGCGCCCTCCTTGGGGTGGCGCATGGCGATGATGTCGGCGTAGCAGCTGACGATTTTGGCGGTGTCCGCCACGCTTTCACCCTTGGAGGCGGAGGAAGAACTGGCTTCGCTGAAGCCGATGACGCTGCCGCCCAGTTCCAGCATCGCGGCCTCGAAGCTCAGGCGGGTGCGGGTGGAGGGTTCAAAGAACAGGGTCGCCAGCTTCTTGTGGGCGCACCTATCCCAGTAGTTTTCCGGGTGGGCAATGATGTCCTTGGCGGTGGCGATCAGTTCGTCCAGCTCGTCCACGCCTAAATCCAGAATGCTGTTCAGACTTCTCATGCTTTCGCTCCGTTCACGGCAAGGTAGTTTTTGATCCGCGCCACGTTTTCGGCGTTGGCGGGATTTTCTTCCAGATAGGCAATGATGTCGTACACATCCACCACGGAGTAGACAGGGAAGCCGAATTCCTCTTCCACTTCCTCCATGGCCAGCTTTTCGCCCTTGCCCCGTTCTTTGCGGTCGACCATGATGAAGGTGGCGGCTACTTTGACACCTTCAAGGTGGCTAAGAATCGCCATGCTTTCCCGGATGGCGGTTCCGGCGGTAATGACGTCCTCCACGATGACCACGTCCTCACCGGCCTTGGGGACGTAGCCCACAAACACGCCGCCCTCGCCGTGATCCTTGGCTTCCTTGCGGTTGAAGAAGAAGGGAACGTCCAGCCCGTCCCGGCTCAGGGCAACGGCGGCGGACACGGCGATGGAAATGCCCTTGTAGGCAGGGCCATAGAGGACGGCCTTCCGCTCGCCCAGCTTTTCCCGGTAGGCGCGGGCGTAGAATTCGCCCAGGGTCGCAATTTCCTTACCGGTTTTGATCTCCCCGGCATTGATGAAATAGGGGATTTTCCGGCCGGATTTGGCGGTGAAATCGCCGAATTTCAGCACACCGGCCTTTTCCAGGAACTGAATGAATTCTCTTTTGTAGCTTTCCAAAATGATTCCTCCTTATCAATCACAGAATTCCGCGATACAGCGCTCATAGGCGGCCACGGGGTCGGCGGCGGCCGTGATGGGACGGCCGACCACGATGTAGTCCGAGCCGATGGCCTTGGCGGCGGCGGGGGTCATGACCCGCTTCTGGTCGCCCACATCGCCGTCGGCGAAGCGGACGCCGGGGGTCACGGTGAGAAACGCTTTGCCGCAGCGCTCGTGTACCTTCCCCGCTTCCAGGGGGGAGCAGACCACGCCGTCCAGACCGGCATTCTTCGCGGTCTCGGCGTAGTGCATGACCACCTGGTCAATGGGTTCGTGAATGAGCAGATCGGATTCCATGGCTGCCTGATCGGTGGAGGTCAGCTGGGTCACGGCAATCAGCAGGGGACGGGTGCCGTCCTCCCGGGTCAGACCTTCCAGCGCGGCCTTCATCATGGCGGTGGTTCCGGCGGCGTGGAGGTTGGTAATGTCCACGTCCAGATTCCGCAGGACGGACATGGCCTTTTTCACGGTGTTGGGGATATCGTGAAGCTTTAAGTCCAGAAAAATCTTGTGTCCCCGGGCTTTGATCTCCCGGACGATGGCGGGGCCTTCCGCGTAGTACAGCTCCATGCCGATCTTCACGAAGGGCTTGCGGCCGGTGAATTTGTCAAGAAAAGCGAAGGTCGCCTCGGCGGATGAAAAATCGCAGGCAACAATGACGTCCTTACCCATTATTTCGCGCCTCCTATAATGTCTTTCAGATTTTTGATTTTGTATTTTTCCATGACGGCGGGAAGCTCCCGGATGATGTCCCGGCAGGCGTAGGGGTTTACGAGATTGGCCGCGCCCACCTCTACGGCAGAAGCGCCTGCCAGCATCATTTCCACCACATCCTCGGCGCTGCTGACGCCGCCCATGCCCACCACGGGGACGTTTACCGCATTTGCGACCTGATAGACCATGCGCAGCGCCACCGGGAAGATGGCGGGGCCGGAAAAACCGCCCATTTTGTTGGCAATGACCGGCCTGCGGGTGCGCAGATCAATGCGCATACCAAGCATGGTGTTGATCAGGCTGATGCCGTCCGCCCCCGCGTCCTCGCAGGCTTTGGCGATGGACACAATGTCGGTGACATTGGGGGAGAGCTTGACGATGACGGGCTTGCTTGTGACCTTTTTCACCGCCGCCGTCACCTCTGCGGCAGCTTCCGGGCAGGTGCCGAAGCTCATGCCGCCGCCGTGGACGTTGGGACAGCTGACGTTGACCTCCAGCCAGCCCACCTGTTCTTCTTTATCCAGCTTTTCGCAGGTGTAGGCGTAATCCGCCACGGAAAAGCCGGAAACATTGGCCATGACAGGCTTGTGAAAGCACTGTTTCAGCTTCGGAAGCTCCTCGGCTATGACCTTCTCCACGCCGGGATTTTGCAGCCCCACGGCGTTGATCATGCCGCCGGTACATTCGGCAATGCGGGGCGTGGGATTTCCGAAGCGGGGTTCTTTGGTGGTTCCCTTGAAGGAGAAGGTGCCGAGGCAGTTGATATCGTACAGCTCGGCGAACTCGTAGCCATAGCCGAAGGTGCCGGAGGCAGGGATGACCGGGTTGTCCAGCTCAATGCCGCAGAGATTGACGCTCAGGCTTCCCATAGAATCTCCTCCTTCTTCATGACGGGGCCGTCTTTGCAGATGCGCTTGTATCCCGTGAGGGTCTTGCAGGAGCAGCCCATGCAGGCACCGAAGCCGCAGCCCATCCGCTCCTCAAAGCTCATCTGGCCGGAGGT
>CAKTKF010000175.1 GCA_934569215.1 uncultured Oscillospiraceae bacterium | reverse complement strand
CAGTGGGAGAAATGTCTGCTCACTGATCGAGTAATACCCCAGTGCATTGACCGCCGGAACCGTCTGTTCCAGTTCCTTTAAGAACTGATAATAGGGCGGCAGCTCCAACCCGGCCGTCTCCAGCAGATACCGGCCAAGATAGTTCAGGCTGGTACATTCCACCGTTTGCTCCGGGATATCAAAATTCGCCCAGACAAAGAAGGGAACCATGTACTGCTCCATCTTTTCCGGCAGCGTCTCGAATGCGCCGCCGTGAACCTCCCGGAAGAAATCACTTTCCACCTGGGGAAAATGGTCGCCGAAAAACAGCACCACCGTGTCTTCCGGCACGTTCTCTAACTCTGTCAGCAGATATTCCAGGGCTTTATCGCTTTCCCGCAGCAGCGTCAGATACTGCTCGGCCATGGGATAGTCCCCATCGTAGCCCTCCAGGAAAACAGACTGCTCATAATTGTCGCCGGTGTAGATGTAATCGCCGTGATTCTGCATGGTAATGCCAAACAGGAACAGCGGCTCCTCTCCCGATGCCGTCAGCGTGTCCAGAACATATTCATACATTTCCTGATCACTGACAAATTCCCGAACCAGCTTCTGATAGGGATAAGCATCCACAAAGGTGCTTTCCGAAAAGCCCAACCTCGGATACACCGCCGGGCGGTTCCAGCCGCTGGCATTGAAGGGATGGGTCGCCATGCTCCGGTATCCCAGTGCATTCATCAACCATGGGAGACTAAAAATATCCCCGGTCACATACTGCTGGTAGGGTACGGTACCCGCAGGCAGATTTGCCATGGAGCTGCCGGTAAGAAATTCAAATTCCGAATCGGCCGTGACGCCGCCGAAAACAGACGTCAGCGCATACCCCCGGACGGTATTCTCTTGGAGGGAATCGAGGAAGGGCGTCACCGGCTGGTTGGTTCGCAGTTCGCCGCCCAGAACCCGGAAATCCGCGAAGGACTCGTTCATGATCACGATGATATTGGGTTTGGACGCCGTTTCCTCTTCCTGCTCAGGATACTGCGACGCAAGCGCCTCCACCGCCTCCGGAGAATATCCTTCCGGTTTTTGCGCAAAGCAATCCCGGACGCCGGTGTAAAAGTTCAGAAAATATCCATTGCTGGTCGAACCGCCGTCGCTCCAATTGTTGGTGCGAATATCCGTTGTTCCCCGCCAAAGCAGAAACGCGCACAGGCAGGAGGCAACGGCCGCCGTCAGCCGAACCCAGCGTTTCCCAATTCCCGGGTCGGAGGGCGGCAAGGAGCCAAGGCAAAACACCGTCCACAGCCAAAGCAGCCATCCCCGAAGCATCCGGAACGAGATCCGGAAAGTGTACTGCCCCGCCACATTCAGGGCGGTTTTGATGGAAAAGAAATCCATAGGTTTCAGTTCATTGCCCCGGAACTGGAACACGAACGTATTTGCCGTCGCCATGATCAGAAGCAGCCCGGAAGCCACCGCCACCGCCCGCTTGATCTCTCCGAAAGCCGTCAGGCAAATGCCGTAAACCACTGCAACACAGAGAAAATTCATGGCAATTCGGTAGTAACCGATACCCAGATAGCTGCTGTCGGAGATCATCATCGTCGGGATGGCGCAGGAGACAAAGATGCACACGATGCCCCATACCGCGTTCAGCCCGAACCGGATCGCGGGATGCTTGGGTACAAGCTTTATAAACCCAGCCAGCGAAAAGGCCGCCGCAAACAAAATTCCCGCTTTCCAGGAACCCAGAATGCCGCATAGCACCAGCGCAAGGACACCGATCCCAAAGCCAATGAGCCCGCGCCGCTTATCCAACTGAAAAAATGCCATTGTGCTGCTCCAAAAGTCAGTTCTTGAGACTTTGCAGCGGTGCGGGAATTCTGCCGCCGCGGGCGATAAAGTCATCGCTGGATTTGTCATGCACCGGCATCACCGGGGCGCTGCCAAGCAAGCCGCCCATTTCTACCCGGTCGCCCACCGTCTTGCCGGGGGCGGGGATGATGCGTACGGCGGTAGTCTTGGTGTTCACCATGCCGATGGCCGCTTCGTCCGCAATGATGGCGGAAATCGTCGCCGCGGAGGTGTTGCCGGGAACCGCGATCATGTCCAGTCCCACGGAGCAGACGCAGGTCATGGCCTCCAGCTTGTCCAGGCACAGTGTGCCGCCCTCGGCGGCGGCGATCATGCCCTCGTCCTCGGACACGGGGATGAACGCGCCGGACAGGCCGCCCACATGGTTGGACGCCATCACGCCGCCCTTTTTCACCGCGTCATTCAGCATGGCAAGTGCGGCCGTGGTGCCATGGGTGCCGCAGACCTCCAGCCCCATTTCCTCCAGGATGCGGGCAACGCTGTCCCCTACGGCGGGGGTGGGCGCAAGGCTCAGATCCACGATTCCGAAAGGCACGCCCAGACGGCGGGACGCCTCCTTTCCCACCAGCTGACCCATGCGGGTAATCTGGAAGGCGGTCTTCTTGATGGTCTCGGCCACCACGTCAAAGGGCTGACCCTTCACGTTCTGCAAGGCATGGTACACCACGCCGGGGCCGGAAACGCCCACATTCAGCACGCACTCCGGCTCGCCCACACCGTGGAACGCGCCGGCCATAAAGGGGTTATCCTCCACGGCGTTGGCGAACACCACCACCTTGGCGCAGCCCAAGCCGTCGTTGTCCGCAGTCAGCTCGGCGGTTTTCTTGATGATGCGACCCATTTCCGCCACGGCGTCCATGTTGATGCCCGCCTTGGTGGAGCCAACGTTCACGCTGGCGCACACCCGCTCGGTGGCCGCCATGGCTTCGGGGATGGAGCGGATCAGCTTCCAGTCTCCCGACGTGCAGCCCTTCTGCACCAGTGCGGAAAAGCCGCCGATGAAGTTGACGCCGCAGGTGATCGCCGCCGCGTCCAGGGTTTTGGCGATTTCCACATAGGAATCCGTCTCACAGGAGCCGGCCACAATGGAGATGGGCGTGACGGAAATCCGCTTGTTGACGATAGGAATGCCAAATTCCTTCTCGATGTCCTCGCCGACCTTCACCAGGTCCTTGGCGCAGCGGGTGATCTTCCGATAAATCTTATCGCAGCAGGTCTTCAAATCCGGGTCGCAGCAGTCCAGCAGACTGATGCCCATGGTGATGGTTCGGATGTCCAGATGCCGCTTGTCGATCATATCCTGGGTTTGCAGGATGTCCTTCTGATTCAGCATGGTCTGTCCCTCAAATCCGGTGCATGGCTTCAAAGATGTCCTCACGCTGCACGCGGATGGACAGTCCCATTTCCTTGCCGATCTCGTCCATCCGGGTGACAAGCTCTCCCAGCGGCACGTTGCACGCGGAGACCTCCGTCGCCATCATCATGGTGAAATAGCCCTGCATGACGGTCTGGCTGATGTCCAGAACGTTGACGTTGAAATCCGCCAAAGCGGTGCAGACACCCGCGATGATGCCCACCCGGTCTTTTCCGACTACGGTTACAATTGCTTTCATCTATTTCTCCTTCCGTCCGGGACCGCGGCCTTCGCCCGTCCGCCGGACTGTCACTTGTGGATAAGTTATACCTCGTAATCTGCTGCCACCCGGCTGTCCAGCAGGTGGAAGAAGTGGGTCTTGGCCTCCTGATGCAGGGGATGCACAGCGTAGCTTTCCAGCGCTTCCCGGCTTTCAAACTCGGAATACAGGGCGTAATCCATGCCGTTGAAGGCCTGACGGATCTCCAGATGCAGCAGCCCAGGAATCTTCCCCACCAGCGGCTCCAGAACGGACGCGATCAGCTTCACGGCCTCGGTCTTGTCAACGCCCTCTTTCAGGGTGTACAGTACGATATGCTTTACCATAATTATCCTCCTTATACGAGTTTTTAATAAAACGCTTAAACGCGTTTTATTAGGCCGCAGGATTGCGGCCAGCGGCCACTGCCGCTAAAAACGAAGTCAATACATTTCTTACCGCCG